>CALMEC010000488.1 GCA_937862675.1 uncultured Actinomycetes bacterium | reverse complement strand
CCGCCCCCCCGCGCGCCGGCCGAAAGGGCCCGAGAACCGCCCCCCCCGACGGCACGTGGGGTGCGACCGCCTGCCTCCAGAGGCGACAGGCGCGGGCCCCCCCCCGCTGTGCGCCCCCCCCCACCCCCCGCCACTGTGCGCGACGCACGTCCTCGCTCATCCGTGGACCACCTGACGGTAGACGTCCTCCAGACGCCCCGCGCCGAAGCTCTCGCGCAGGTCGTCCGGCGTCCCCTCCGACACGATGCGCCCGTCGCGGATGAAGGCGACGTGCTCGCAGAGCGTCTCGGCCTCCTCCAGGTAGTGCGTGGTCAGCAGGATGGTCGTCCCGTCGGCGTGGAGCGTGCGGATGTACTCCCACATCTCGTCGCGGAGCTCGATGTCGACGCCGGCCGTGGGCTCGTCGAGGATCACCAGCTCCGGCCGGTGCACCAGGGCGCGGGCCAGCATCAGGCGCCGCCGCATGCCACCCGAGAGGTGGTTGGGCAACGCCGTGGCCTTCTGGGTCAGGTCGAACACCTCCAGGAGCTCGTCTGCCCGCTCGCTCGCGTCGCGCCGTGTCATGCCGAAGTAGCGACCGTGCAGACGCAGCAGGTCACGCGCCGTGACGAAACGGTCGAGCGCGATCTCCTGAGGCGCGTATCCCACGAGCTTGCGGGCACTCGGCGCGTCGGCGCTGAGCATCGACCGTCCGTGGACCTCCAGGCGGCCCGAGTCGATGCGGACCAGTCCGACGATGCTTCGGATGAGCGTCGTCTTGCCCGCACCGTTCGGTCCGAGGAGACCGAAGAAGGAGCCGGCGGGGACGGTCAGATCGATCCCGTCGAGCGCCACGACGCCGTCGGGGAACGCCTTCCGGACGGAGGCGGCGAGGAGCGCAGGAACGGGCGAGGGCATCCCGCTGACGCTAGCGCCTGACACCGGGTACGCGCCCACCGCCCCGTCGCCGGCCGCGCGGCGGACATCGGCCGGATCCGCAGAGACGTACGCTTTCGCCCATGGAGAATCCGTCCGACGACATCGCCCTCGAACGCATTCAGGGCACGCCGCTCACCGAGGTCGCGGCGCTTCTCTTCGCCGAGACCTTCCGTCCGGAGAAGAAGCCGCTGCTGAGCCTTCGCGAGGTCCACCGCAACCTCGCCCATCTGGCCGGGCTGAGCAAGCCCGGGCTGCTCGGAGGCAAGCAGAGGGCCGACTATCTGATCACGCTCGAGTGCACGATCCTGTGGGAGCATGCGCTGCTGGCCGCCCGTATGTGGATCGGCGACTCGGCGTCGCTCCACGTCCAGCTGCTCCGCCGGGGCGAGGCGGCGCGCCACGACGCGGATCCGCTCAGCGCGGCACGGGCCGCCCTGAAGCCGGTCCTCGAACCTCCCGGCGCCTGACCCGGACGGGCTACGTGGTGGCCCGGTCCCACTCCTTCTTGTGGATCTTCTTGGCCGCCTGATACTCGGCCAGCGCCTCGGGCGAGTCCACGTCGCCGAGTGTCGGGTGCCACGGCACCAGGCCCTGTGCAGCGGCCACGCCGAAGTGCTTGGCCAGCACGGCACCGAACCCCTTCACCTTGAGCTTCCCGAAGCCCGGAAGATCCTGGATGCGCCGGGCCAGGTCGTCCGAGTCGGTGGCCTCGGTCCAGATCCGCTCGGCGTGCCCGTCGTAGGTGTCGCGGATGTATGCCGCGAGATCCTTGACGCGCGCGGCCATGTTGCCGGGGAAACGGTGGATCGCGGGCTTCTGGCGGAAGACCGTGTCGAGATCCGCGTCGGCGAGGACAGCGGCGTCGAGAGAGCCCACCCGTTCGCGGATGACGAGCGGACCCATGAACGCCTTCTGCACCCGCACCTGCTGGTCGAGCGCGTACCCGATCACCAGCGCCATCGGGTCTTGGGCGATGAGGGCGTTGGCCTCGTCGGAATCCGTGAAGTGGAGACGATCCGGCATGGGCACATCCTATCGGCGACGTCGCCCGGACTCCGGCGAACGACGCCGTGGCGTACCGGTTGATGCCGACCTCCACGACTCCGGCGGGCCGGTGCCGGGATCGCGGTCCACGCGCAACGGCGCGCGTGTTAAGTGTCTGACACCAGCGCTGTCAGTCGTGGGCGCCCACGGTCCCGGGACGCGTCGGCCGCCCCCTGGTCGCTACGCTCCGGTCATGAGCACCGAGCCCCCGCCCACCGCGGCCGGATACACCGCGCCCACCTCCACCGACGGCGAGTTCCTGCGCAAGGACAGCCAGCTCCGCAACCGCGTGAGCGCCGATGGATCGCCCCCGTTCCCCGCCGAGGCCGGCCGGTACCACCTGTACGTCTCACTGGCATGCCCGTGGGCGCACCGCACCGTCATCATGCGCCGGATCAAGGGGCTCGAGGACGTGACCGGCCTCAGCGTGGTGGACCCCATCCGCGACGAGCGCGGCTGGGCGTTCCGCGACGTCCCGGGCGCCGGCCCCGACCCGGTCAACGGGTTCACGTTCCTGTCGCAGGCGTACACGGCCACGGTGCCGGACTACGACGGCAACGTGACGGTCCCCGTCCTCTGGGACACGAAGACGGGTCAGATCGTCAACAACGAGTCGTCGGAGATCATCCGGATGCTGAACTCGGAGTTCACCGCGTTCACCGATGACCGCACGGACTACTACCCCGAGGACCTCCGGGCCGAGATCGACCGGATCAACGAACGCGTCTACCCCACCGTCAATAACGGCGTCTACCGCTGCGGCTTCGCGTCGACCCAGCGGGCGTACGACCGCGCGTTCGGCGAGCTGTTCGACTCACTGGACTGGCTGGAGGGCCTCCTCGCCGAGCGCCGCTACCTCACCGGCCCCCGCATCACCGAGGCCGACTGGCGTCTTTTCACCACCCTCATCCGCTTCGATGCCGTCTACGTGGGGCACTTCAAGTGCAACCGCAACCGGATCGCCGACATGCCGAACCTGGCCGGCTATCTGCGCGAGCTCTACCAGTGGCCGGGCGTCGCCGAGACGGTGGACTTCGACCATATCAAGCGCCACTACTACGTGACCCATCGCGCCCTCAACCCCCGCGGCATCGTTCCTCTCGGCCCCCGGCTCGACCTGGAGAGCCCGCCCGGCCGGGAGGGTATCGGCGCCTGACACGCCGTCGGTGCGCCGCCCTCGACGACGGCGCACCGAACGAGGATCACTTCTCGTCCGGATCCTTCGGATCGTCCGCGCGATGTGAGCGACGTCGCAGGCCGATGGCCCGGAGCAGTCCGCCGACACCCTGCTCCGCCGGCGGGATCAGGTCGTCGTCATCATCATCGTTCTCGGATCGTTCGCGGGTCTCGTCCATATGCCGTTGACGCAGCGCCACGCCGGCACGTTCACCGTGTGCGGCCACCACGGCACCCTCGGGTGTGGAGACGGCGAGCTCCTCGGCCCGCAGATCACCGGTCCGCAGGTCGATCTGCTCGCTGAGATAGCGGAGGGTGACGATGACCGTGGCGGCGACGGGGACGGCGAAGAAGGCGCCGAGGATGCCGAACATCGATCCGGCACCGGCGACCGACAGCAGGACGATCGCCGGATGGATGTCCATGGTGCGGCTCTGGAGCAGCGGCTGGAGGATCTGGCCCTCCAGCTGCTGGACCGCGAGGATGATGATGAGGACGATGATGGCCGAGGTGAACCCGTTGGAGACCAGGGCGACCAGCACGGCGCCGCCGAGCACCGCGCCCCATGTCGCCATTTCCGTCTCGTAGACGGCTTGCAGGTCGACCACGTTGGAGGCGTTCGCGTTGGAGGTGCGGTAGGGCAAATTGTATCGGCGCGCCAATTGCCCGGCGATGATGTTGGCCTTGGCGTTCTCCGGCGTACCGAAGGCGGGCGCGCCCGA
>CALMEC010000487.1 GCA_937862675.1 uncultured Actinomycetes bacterium | reverse complement strand
GCTTCGCCAGCCCGGTGCACGAGGGCATGCTGGAGCAGGCGGGCGTGGCGCTCGACAGGCGCGGCAACGTCGCCGCCCGCCCGCCGGGCCCCCGCCCCCCGCCCGGGAAGCGCCGGCCGCGCGCACGGCCGAAGGCCTCCAGCAGCAGACGACTGCCCTTCCGCGGCTCGATCCCGCCGACGCTGAGGACCACGGGCCGCTCATCCCAGCCGAACGCCGCACCCGCCTCCTCCCGTGAGAACGGCAGATCCGCATAACGCCCGTAGTCCGTGCCGTTCGCGACAACCGCGGAGTCCACACCGAACTCCTGGTCGACCCGCGCTGCCCAGTGGCGGGACACGCAGATGCGGGTGTCGACATCGACGATGGACGCCCGCTGGAACTCCAGGAGATCCGGATCGGCATACGCGTTGACGTGGTGGATCGTCCGGATGACATGGCCGACGATCCCCCGTTCGCGCAGAAGCAGGAGCGACCGGGCCGTGAGCGCATCCTCCGCGTGGACGATGTCGGCGGCGGGCGCGGTCCCCATCGCCCGGGCCAGCGCGTCGGCGTCCTCCGCGAACCACGCCGATATGGGCGTCCGGGACCGGCGGGCACCGGGAACCAGCACCGTCGGCACCGACACCGGGCGGAAGAACCCGTTTCGGCTGTGGCTGAGCGCCCACAGCTCGACATCGTGGCCGATGGCGGCGAGGGCCTCGGCCAGCGAGATCGCATGGACGACGTCTCCGCGGGGGATCGTCGTATGGACGGCAAGACGGATCTTCAGGGGGCCCACCGGTCGTTCGCGGGTACCGACGCCATCGTAACGGTGGACGATCTCCCGTCGAGGGACAAACGCACCCACCCGGCGTCCGGGCCTCGGCCGGGCAATCCGGCTGTGAGACCATGCGCGGATGATCATCCCACTGCGTCGTCTCACCGCACTCGCAGGCCTCCTCATCGCGGCGAGCCCCGCTGCGGCCCACGTGCACGTCACGGTGCCCCCCACCGCGTCGACGGGCACCGCGACCACGTTCACCGTCGGCGTGCCCAACGAGCGGCCGGACGCCGCCACCGTCAAGGTGTCGCTGCGCATCCCCGGAGAGTTCACGGACGTCCACCCGTTGGCCGAGGAGGGCTGGACGCGCGCCGAGGACGTCGAGGGCGGCGACACGGTCGTCACCTGGGAGGGCGGGCGCATCACCGGCGCGGATCGCGCGGAGTTCCGTTTCCGCGCCGTGGCCACGGCGGAGGGTGATCACCGGATCCCCGCGGTCCAGACCTACGACGACGGGACCGTTGTGCGATGGATCGGCGCCGACGGCGACGAGCACCCCGCGCCGAGCGTGCGGATCGGGGGGAGCGGCGCCGCACGGACCTCCGCGCCGGAGCACACGGAGACGGCCACACCCGCGAGTGACGGCGACGGCATCAGCACCCCCGCATACATCGTGGGCGGCCTCATCACGCTGGCGATCGTCGGTGGCGTCCTCCTGGCGCTGCGGCGCCGATCGGACGACGCCTGAACCCACGGGGTACGCTGTCCGTGCCGTCGCCGGCTCCCGGCTGCGGCCTCAACGCCCGACCCGCGTGCCCGGGGTCGCCCGCCGTGTGCCGGTGATCCGGCCGCGGTCCGCGGCTGGGAGGCGGATCGGCATCCGCCAGTGGCGAGGAGGACACCGATGCACGATGGGATCATCGTCGAACCCGGCACGAAGGTCCGGCTGAAGGATCGGCCGGCCGACGCGAAACTCGGGCTTCCCGAGAAGGAGGCGACCCGGGCGGAGACGATCGAGCTCGGCGACCGCCTGGCCGAGCTGGGAGGACTGCTGGCGGCCGGCCGGTCCCACGGGGTGCTGGTGGTCATCCAGGGGATGGACGCATCCGGGAAGGACGGGACGGTCCGTCAGTGCATCGGCCCCCTCAACCCCTCGTCGGTCAACGTCACGTCGTTCAAGGCGCCGACGTCGATCGAGCTGGCCCACGACTTCCTCTGGAGGATCCACGGCGTCTGCCCGCGCAAGGGCGAGTTCGCGATCTTCAACCGGTCCCACTACGAGGACGTCCTCGTGGTGCGCGTCGACGAGCTCGTCCCGAAGAGACAGTGGGAGAAGCGCTACGACGCCATCAACGCGTTCGAGAAGAACCTGGTCGACGAGGGCACGCTCGTCATCAAGTTCTTCCTCCACATGAGCAAGGACGAGCAGGCCGTCCAGATGCAGCAACGGCTGGACGACCCAACGAAGAACTGGAAGTACAACGCGGACGATCTCCGCAAGCGCGAGCAATGGGACGACTACATGACCGCCTACGAGGCCATGCTCGAACGGACCTCCACGCCGTGGGCCCCCTGGCATGTCGTCCCCGCCAACCGCAAGTGGGTGCGGAACTTCGTCGTGAGCGAGGTACTGGTGGAGGCACTGGAGGGCCTCAAGATGAAGTGGCCGGTGCTCGACCCGGCGATCCGCCGCACGAAGATCGTCTGACGGGGGACCCGGGACGGCGACGGATCCCTCCGGTCGCCGCGGGGCGTCGCCGCGACCCCGGGCATTATCCTCCGCCGTCGTGAACGCACCCGCCCCCGTCTCCGGCATCGTCTTCGACTGCGACGGGCTCCTCCTGGAGACCGAGTCGCGGTGGACGATCGCCGAGGAGATCGTCTGCGCCGACAACGACGCCGAGTTCAGCATGGACCTCAAGCGCATGATGCTCGGGTCGAGTGTCCCGCGTGCCGGTGTCATCCTGGCCGAGTGGTGCGGGCGTCCGGTCGAGGAGGGTCCGCGTTTCGCCGACGAGCTCCTGGTCGCGTTCCGGCGCGCCGTGGACGAGCACGGGGTGGATCCTCTCCCCGGTGTCCCCGCTCTCCTCTCCGCGCTGGCGGGGCGCGTCCCGATGGCCGTGGCGTCGAACAACACCGAGCCCGAGACGCGGCGCACGCTCAGTCGCAGCACCCTGCCCGACGTCTTCGACGCGTTCCGCTGCGCGGGCGGCGAGCTGGCGGCGAAGCCCGAACCGGACATGTACCTGGCGGCGTGCGCGGCGCTGGGGGTCGAACCGGGTGAGGCGGTCGCCTTCGAGGACTCCGTGCCCGGCGCGACGGCCGCCATGCGCGCCGGCATGCGCGTCATCGGCATCCCCTCCACCCCCGGGGTCGTCCTGACCACGCCGGTGGTACTCACGTCCATGGAGGAGGTCGACGTGGACGCGCTCCTTTCCGGCCACCTCATCGGCCGGCCGACGGGCGTCCCCGCCCGGTCCTGACGTTCAGGGGCCGGGTGTCAGTCCCGGCCGAGTCCCAGGCGTTCGCGCAGCGGCCGGCGCGGCCGGTCCATGACGTCGGAGCCGCCGAACAGCGAGATGGCGCGGACGACGATGCGCGGCGAGCCCAGGATCGGTGCGGACGCCACGTCGGAGTCGTTGCCGCCGAAGATCGCCATTCCCGTCATCTCGACGTCTGCGCCCTCGGGGACGATGATGTCGGAGCCGCCGAACAGTGAGACGACGGTGATGCGGACCTCGTCCGCCGTGACGATGGCGCCCCGCATGTCCAGATCCGCACCGCCGAACAGGTTGACGACGGTGACGCGTTCCGCCACGCGCCACCGGCCACGCGCATCACCACCGCCGAAGATCCCCACGAACCACCGGCGGGCCGGCGGGACGTGCCGCAGCCCCGCGCCGAGGTCCTCGGTGAGGGCTTCGAGGGCCGATCGGTAGACGGCCCGATGAGCCAGATCGAGGCGTTCGGTGAACTCCTCCAGATCGAGGCGACCGTCCACACAGGCCGTGCGGAGCCGGTCGACGGCCGCCTCGCGTTCCGCGTCCGAAGCACGGATCTCCGGTGCGTCGGTCATCGGGCGTGTCCCCTACTTGCGCCGTTTCTTCGGGGGCACGTGGATCGGCCGCCCCAGGGCCACGAGACCGGACTCCTTGAACCCCTCGGAGAGCGTCGGGTGGGCCGCGATCGAGTCGGCGACCGTCTCGATGACCGCCTCGGAATCGAGTGCGATGACACCGGAGTTCACGAGGTCGGTGGCCTGCAGGCCGACCACAACGACGCCCAGGAGCTCACCGGTGGTCGCGTGGGCGATCGTCTTGAAGAAGCCGGTCTTGTCGGCGAACATCGCGGCGCGCGCGATGGCGGCGTACGGGAACTGGCCGGTGATGACGTTGTCGGCACCGTACTTCTCGGCCGCTTCCTTCTCGGTCAGGCCGACGCCCGCGACCTCGGGGTCGGTGTAGATGCACGACGGGACGTGGCCGGACATCTCGGCGCGGTGGCCCGCGATGTTCTCGGCCGCGATCTCGCCCTCGCGGAACGCCGTGTGGGCCAGCTGGTAGTGGCCGGCGACGTCGCCGACGGCGTAGATGTTGTCCACGTTGGTCCTGCGGGTGGCGTCGGTGACGATGCCGGAGCGCTCGTAGGTCACGCCGGCGGCCTCCAGGCCGATGCCCTCGACGTTGGCGCCGCGACCGGTGGCGACGAGGAGGAGGTCACCCTCCACCGATGTCGTCTCGCCGTCCTTCTCGAACGTGAGGG
>CALMEC010000486.1 GCA_937862675.1 uncultured Actinomycetes bacterium | reverse complement strand
GTCGTCGGGCGTGGGTACGCCCTGGCCGTCCGTGCCCGGGGGTGCATACGGGGACACGACCCGGACGGCGACGCCGTCGTCATGTCCGCGTTCGCCGGGTGCGCCCTGTCCCGGGTCCGTCACGGACGGGAACCGGGCGGTCACGTCGGGCGATGCGTCGTGGGTCGCCGTCGGTGCCTCGTCCGCCGGAACGGCCTGCGGGGGCTCCGGGGCGGACGGGGTCGCGGGGGAGGGTGCCGGCGCAGGGTGGAGGATCACGCCGCCGTCGTCGCGCACGCTGACCGCGTCCGGCGTGAGCGCGCCGTGCACCCGGCCCTCGGCGTGCGCACGCTCCAGGGCGATCACCAGTCCGAGCGCGATGTTGGCGGCCTGGCGGGGATCCGATCCGCCGCGCCGGCGACGTCGGCGGCTGAGCGGGGTCGCACGGGGCGATGCGGCACCACGTGATGCGCGGCTCACGGGCGCCGCCACACGTGACGTGAGAGCCAGGAGGCGATCGGCGGTCGTGCCGACACGGTTCGCGCGTCCCTCCGGGCGGTGGCCGGCGGGTGGCCGGCGACGCGTCGCGCCTCCCGGTCGAACGGGTTGGCCGCGTAACCGGTTCTCAGATACGAGAGGGGCATGCGTATGGGGTGGTGCTGCATCTGCCAAACATGGCACAACTCATGGACGACGAGGGAGAAGTCGGTGCCCGCCGGCTGGCGCAGGAAGATGACGTTCCACGCCGTGTACCCCTGGAAGCGCCGCATGCCCGGAATCCGGAAGAGCCGGGGAGTGACGACGATCCGGACCCGCCCCGTCCGGACGGGGCGGGGGTAGAGGTCGTACCGGCCGAGCTCTCGCGCCGCCCGCGCGAGGAGCACGTGGTCCTCAGGACTGGGCCGCGGCCAGGCCACGCAGACGATCGATGAGCGGCTGGGGCGAGAACGGCCGTCCGGTCGCGCGTTCCATCAGCACGCGGGTCTCGATGCGCCCGCCGTGGCGATGGACGCGATCGCGCAGGAAACGGAGCGGGGCGGTCGGGTCGTCCGCGACGATCTCCATGCCGGCGCCCCCGGTGTGATCGGAGAACGCCAGGGCGAGCTGGGCCGCATACATGTTCCCCAGTGTGTACGTGGGGAAATAGCCGAAGAGCCCCCACGCCCAGTGGATGTCCTGCATGCATCCCTGCGCGTCGCCGTCCGGTGTGACGCCCAGGAGCCGCTGCATCTCGTCGCGCCATGCTCCGGGGAGATCCCGGACCGTCAGGTCTCCGCGGATGAGGGCGAGCTCGAGGCGCAGGCGGAGGGCGATGTGGAGGTCGTAGGTGACCTCGTCGGCGTCGACCCGGCACCATCCCCGTTCGATGTGGTGGACCGTGCGGTGCAGGTCGTCCGGCGTGATCCCGGACATGGCCGGCCCGAACCGCTCGGACAGCATCCGATGCACGATCGCGAGGAAGGCGGGGTGGCGACCCAGGTGGTTCTCGAAGAAACGCGACTGGGACTCCTCGGCGCCGAGCGACGGTGACTCGAACAGGAAGGTGCGGGCGTACTCGCCCGGATGTCCCTGCGAGTAGAGGCCGTGGCCCACCTCGTGCATCGTGACGAGGACGTTGACCATGGGGTCGTCGGCCTCGACCCGGGTGGTGAACCGGACGTCGCCGGCGTGCGGCGACGTGGTGAACGGGTGCGCCGACCGGGAGATCAGTCCGGACGCGTGGTCGAAGCCGACGGTGGACGCCAGATCGTCGGCCAGTGCGACCTGGGCGGACTCGTCGAAGTGACGGCCGGCGAAGGGATGGAGCGCCGGGCGGTCGTCCACGCCGGACACGATGTCCCGGAGCTGCGGCTCGAGCGCCGCGAACATCTCCTCCAGCACCGCGGTCGTCATCCCGGGCTCGTACTCGTCGAGGAGGCCGTCGTACGGCTCGGCCCCGATGCCGAGGGCATCGCCGGTGGCGCGGGCTGCGGCGACGACGCGTTCCAGCGCCGGTGCGAACGTGGCGAAATCGCCGGACTCGCGCGTGGCCAGCCAGACCGTGACCGCGTTCGTGGTGGCGTCGGACACCTCACGGACCAGCGCCTCCGACAACCGGGCGGCGCGTCGTCGTGCGCGCTCCGCGTGGGCGATCTGGGCGGGGAGGCCGTCCTCGGTGCCGAGGCCCTCGCGGAGGGAGGCGATGACGTCGTCGATGTCGTCCGCCAGGAGCTCGCGGTGGCGGAGAGCATGGAGCGTGGCCACCTGATGCCCGCGCTGGTCCGCGCCGGCCGAGGGCATGGTCGTCTCGCGATCCCAGTCCAGCAGCCGGATGGCGCCGTCCAGGTCCGCCACGGTGCCCATCCACTCGGTGAATCGCGTCCGGGCGATCTCGTGTGCGGAGGGGCGGGTCACTGCGGCCATGATAGTCGGGTCGTCAGGGTCCGGACCGGATACGTGGATCGTCTCGCTTCACCGGCGGACCGCGCCGCCCGGCGGGACCGGCTCACTCGACGGTGGTCAGGGTGGGGTTGAGCGGGTTCACCGCATCGGGGTTGGTGGGCCGTATGCGGGCGGCGATCGCGGTCTGGCCGGAGTCGGTGAGGGGCACGGCTGCCGTGAAGAGCTCGCCGTCGCCGTCCGGGCCGGAGTGGACCGCCGGGATGGCGTCGCCGGTCGGGACGCCGTCGGGGCCGGGATGGCCGGCCAGGAGTTCGACCGTGACCTCGTCGGGGCTGAGACCGGCGAGTGTCGCACGGACCGTGACCGTGACGGTGTCACCCACGTGCGGGACAGGCGGGACCGCGGTCTCGGGGCGCAGGGAGACGCCGGGCCCGGCGGCCCGCACCCCGGGGCGCCCGGCGGCGGGGCCGCGGGCACGGGCAAGGTCGTCGACCGCGAGGCCGGG
>CALMEC010000485.1 GCA_937862675.1 uncultured Actinomycetes bacterium | reverse complement strand
CCGGCTGGAACACGAATATCCCGTCGGCGAACTCCGCCTCGACGCCATCGAGCCCGTCCAGGATGTCGTGGACGTCCCGATCGTCGAGGATGCCGCATGCGCCGAGCATCCGGGCGTGCGCCCGCGAGCCGCGGATGTCCTCGCGCCACATGCGCACGTCGACGGAGAGCGATTCGTTGAGACGGTCGAACGCCTCGGCCGGTGTGCCGGAGAAGCGTCCGCCCCACATCCGCGCGGACTCGCTCATGCGCCCCTCACCTCGGCGACGGCCGCGACGAGCGCGTCGGTGACCGCACCGACCTGGGTCTGCGTCATCTCGGCGAAGAACGGGAGGGCCACCGTCGAGGCGCTTATCGCCTCGGTGACCGGAAGAAAGCCCGGCCGGTACCCGTGTGCCTCGCGGTAGTAGGGCTGCAGGTGGACGCAGGGAAGATACGGCTTCGCCGGGATCCCCCGGCGCTCCAGCGCCGCGATGACCGCGTCGCGGTCGATGTCCGCGTCCAGGCGGGGGGCGTACACGAACCACGAGCGCTCCTGCGGCCCCTCGTACATCGCGGTCACCCCGTCGATCTCGGCCACGGCGGCCTGATACCACCCTGCGACGCGTGATCGCGCCGCGAGCATGTCGTCGAGCCGCTCCAGCTGCCCGATGCCGATGGCCGCATGCACATCGGACATGCGGTAGTTGAAGCCCAGCTGCGAGTGGACGAGCCACGCCCCGGAATCGGACCGGCCCTGGTTGACGAGCGACAGCGCCTGCCGGGCGACCTCGTCGTCGTCGGTGAGGATGATGCCGCCCTCCGCCGTCGTCATCTGCTTGTTGGCGTAGAAGGCGAGGATGGCCGGATGCCCCCACGATCCGTACGGACGGCCGTCGTATCCCCCGCCGATCGCCTGGCAGGCGTCCTCGACGATCGCCAGATCGTGACGGTGGGCGATGTCGATGAGCGTGGGGAGCTCGGCCGGGTAGCCGAAGATGTCCACGATCTCGATGGCGCGGGTGCGGGGGGTGATCGCCGCCTCGACCGCGGCCGGGTCCAGGTTGAACGTGAGCGGATCGACCTCGACGAAGACCGGCGTGGCCCCCGTGAACAGGATCGCGTTGGCCGAGGCCACGAACGTGAACGACGGGACGATGACCTCGTCACCAGGGCCGATCCTGGCCTGGTGCAGCGCCACGTGGAGCCCGGCCGTACCCGACGAACAGGCGATCGCGTGCGCGACGCCGGCGCGGTCGGCCCACATCTGCTCGAAGCGCCGGAGGACGGGGCCGAGTGAGAGCTGCCCGGATCGGAGGACCTCGGTGACGAGCTCGATCTCCCGGTCACCGATGACCGGCTTTGCCAGCGGGATCTGATCCGCCATCAGGCCGCCGGGGCCGGACGCTCGGCGGGGGTGGCGGCGATCCCGTACTCGAGGCTGTCGACGAGCGCCGCCCAGGATGCCTCGATCAGGTTCTCGCTGACGCCGATGCTCCCCCAGGTCCGCTCGCCGTCGGTCGTGTCGATCAGAACGCGTGTGACCGCGGCCGTGCCCTTGTGCTCGTCGAGGATCCGAACCTTGAAGTTGACGAGTTCGATCCGGTCGAGCCCCTTCACGCGACCGTCCAGGGCGAGTCGCAGCGCCGTGTCGAGCGCGTTGACCGGGCCGTTGCCCTCCGCGGTGGCGACGAGGCGCTGTCCCTCGTGGTGGATCTTCACCGTTGCCTCCGTCGCCACATGCCCGTCGGCGCGGTCCTCCGTGATGACCCGGAAGCTCTCCAGCTCGAACAGCGGGCGGTACACGCCCAGCTCACGCCGGACCAGCATCTCGAACGACGCGTCGGCCACCTCGAAGTGATACCCGCGGTGCTCCATGTCCTTGACGGTCTCGAGGATGGCGGCGAGCTGATCGGCGTCCGGCGTGACGCCGAACTGCTCGGCCTTCGCGAGGATCGTCCCGCGGCCGGAGAGCTCGCTGACCGGGACGTGCCGGCCGTTCCCCACCAGATCGGGATCGATGTGCTCGTAGGTGCCGGGGTCGTGGAGGATCGCCGACGCGTGCATGCCGCCCTTGTGGGCGAACGCGTTGTAGCCCACGTACGGGGCCCACTGGTCCGGCGGCAGGTTGGCCGTCTCGGCGACGAAGTGGCTGACGCGGGCGATCTCGGACAGGTGCCCGGCGGCGGAGACGTCGTAGCCCATCTTCACTGCGAGCGACGGGATGATCGAGACCAGGTTGGCGTTCCCGCACCGCTCGCCGTACCCGTTGACCGTGCCCTGGATCTGGCGCGCGCCCGCGTCGACTGCGGCGAGCGAGTTGGCCACACCGCACTCCGCGTCGTTGTGACAGTGGATGCCGACCGGTACGCCTCCGAGCGCGTCGACGACCTCGGCGACGACGGTCCCGAGCCGACCGGGGAGCGTTCCGCCGTTCGTGTCGCACGGCACGACCCAGGAGGCCCCGCCGTCCGCCGCCGCCCGGAGGCAGCGGAGCGCATACTCCGGATGGGCCTTGTAGGCGTCGAAGAAGTGCTCCGCGTCGTAGACCACCTCCTTGCCCTGTGCGACCAGGAATGCGACGGAGTCCTCGATGATGCGGAGGTTCTCGTCACGGGTGACGCGCAGCACCTTCTCGAGGTGCAGGTCCCACGTCTTCCCGACGATGGTGGTGACCGGTGCGAAGCATTCGGCGAGTCCCCGCAGCCCCGCATCGGTGTCGGGCGTGGTGTCACGTCGCCGTGTCATCCCGAACGCCGCCACCTTGGTGGCGCCCATGTCCTCGCGCTCCAGCGCCGCGAACAGCTCGCGTTCCTTCGGGTTGGACGACGGGAAGCCGGCCTCCAGATAGTCGATCCCGAACTCCGCGAGCTGTGCGGCGATGGCCATCTGCTCGCCGACCGTGAGGCTCATGCCCTCACGCTGTTGCCCGTCCCGCAGAGTGGTGTCGTAGATGGCGACATGGGTCATACCGCGCCCCCTTTCACCGGGGTCAGCCAGTCCTGGAAGGTCGGGTCCTCCCCGCGCGTGACCGCGAAGAAGCGTTCCTGCAGACGCCGGGTCACCGGACCCGGCTCACCGAGCTCGTGGTCGTCGACGGAGGTGATCGGGCAGACCTCGGCCGCGGTGCCGGTCACGAACACCTCGTCCGCGTAGTAGAGCTCCGCGCGACTGATGGCGCGCTCGACGACGGTGATGCCCTCGTCCGCGGCGATCTCGAATATCGCGTTGCGGGTGATGCCCTCGAGGATGGCCGCCTGGAGACCCGGCGTGATGACGACCCCGTCCTTCACCACGAAGATGTTCTCGCCGGAGCCGTCGCACACGTCCCCCTGCTCGTTGAGCAGGATCGCCTCAGCATAGCCGCCCTTGTCGGCCTCGATCTTCGCGAGGATGGAGTTGAGGTACTGGCCACCGGCCTTCGCCGCACCGGGGATGGTGTTGTTGCCGATCCGCCGCCAGGTGGAGATCTTGGCGCGGATGCCGTTGCGGAGCCCCTCCTCACCGAGGTATGCACCCCACTCCCACGCGGCGATGGACACGTCCACCGGGGCATCCAGCGGGAAGAGCCCCATCGTTCCGTATCCGCGGTACGCCAGTGGCCGGATGTAACAGGAGCCCAGCCCGTTCTCGGCGACCACCGCGAGCACCGCGTCGCGGAGGGCCGCCCGGTCGAACGGGATGTCCATGAAGTACATCTGCGCGGAGCGCTCGAACCGGTCGAGGTGCGCGTCCAGCTTGAGGATCGCGGGGCCCCCGGGGGTGGAGTAGGCGCGGATGCCCTCGAAGACCGAGGTCCCGTAGTGGAGTGCGTGCGTGAGGACATGAACCCTCGCATCCGCCCAATTCACAAACTGGCCGTTGTGCCAGATCTTCTCGGATTCCTGCACCTGCGCGTGACCTTTCCCTGGAAGCTCACGGGAGCATATCGCGCCGGGGATCACGCCTTTTTCCTGCACAGGGGTCGGCGGCGAAACGGATCCGCGCTACGAACCGCCCACGGCCGTCGGCGCGATGCGTGAGTAGACACGCTCGTACTCCCGCGTCTGCGACTCGCGCGAGCGCATCGGGCAGCCGGCGCACTTCCGCCGTCCGTCCAGCCAGCGATACGCGAGGCAACAGGAGCCTCCACCGGTGACGAGCGCCGAGCCGGCGACCGTCGCGATCGTGAACATGCACGGCGCGGCGCGCGCCAGGCGGTGGTCCGCCGCAAGGATCTCCCCCGCCCGCCGCCGGATCTCGTCGGGGCGCCCCGCATGGTTGGCCCAGTCAGTGAGCGCCCCCACCAGATGCCAGGACGTCACACCCCAGAGGGCGGACAACGCCAGTCCCGACGCACGGGCGAGACGCTCGAGGAACGGTTCGACGATCCGATCGAGCAGTGCGCCGACGGTGCGGTCGACCAGTTCGTCGATCTCGACGATGCGCGCGTCGTCGTGGCCGCACGCCACATCGACGGGCAGGCAGACGAACGCGGGGTCGAGGACCGCGACGCCGCTTCGCCCGGTGGCCCCCTCGCGGGACGCGACGAACAGGGTGCTGTCGTCGATGCGCATGGGCGCACGCCGCATGATGGCCAGTCCGTTGGTGACGGCCGACAGCGGGGCGATCCACCGGTTGGCGGTGATGACGGCGGCCGGACCGGGGTGGTCACCGATCGCCGCGCAGGTGGCGTGGATCTCGGCATCGACGTCGACCCACCCGAGCGGGACCAGTCCCGGCGGGGCGTGGCCGACCGACACGTCCGGCACGAGGTGCGCGCCGCACACGAGCGCCGATCGCAGCGGGTGGACCGGCATGCCCTTCACGGACGGGGGTCCGGGTCGCGATCCGATTTCATCGCGCCCCCCTCGGCGTGACGCCCCCGCTCATGGACGGTCGTGCCGCCCCGACGTCCCGTCCCGCCGCGCCGCCCGGACGCTCGGGACGGGACCGGAAGATGGAAGCCGGTGTCGCACGGGATCCCCCCGAAAGTGCCCGCGACGAGCCGTCACGGGCAGGGCCCCGCTCACGCGACACCGACCGTTCCCCCCGGCGGATGCGCTCATCCCCGGGGAGACCTCCGCGACGTCCGGACGTCGCGGTGAATCGTGTGCAAGCACGGGCTCGGGCCGCCACCCGACGGAGGTCCCGCGCTGAGAGGATCGACGACTGTCCGGGGCGCCCGTCCATCCGGCACAAACGAATGAGCGTCGCTGTCCACTGGATCGATGGGTACCCGGACAACCGTCGGCGGAGGAAGGAACGCCGCACCAGGGCAAGGCGACGTTCCACCGGTCATGTGAGCCGCCGGAGCGGGAAGAGTCCGTCGCACTGCCGCAGTGCCAGCCCCTTACGCGATCTCTAACGGACATGACCGTTTCCATATTTGGGCACCCTAACAGATGGCCGGGCGTCTGCCCAGCTCTGTGTCGGCGTCCGCACACGGGGACGGCGCGGACGCATCTCAACGAGGGCCCGCGCCCACCGTGTCACACGTTTCGTCTGCACCGGCGGCGCCCGACGCGCGGGCGCGCGACCACCGGGCAACGTGCTGCGGACCGGTGTCGCCGGAATCGTGTCCGAACGGGATTCCGCACGGTGGATCCGCAGCGCATGCGGGGCGCCGGGCACGCCGCCGGATCACAGGATCCGGCGGCGGACGACGGACTCCGTGCCGGTCAGCCGCCGATCGCGCGCGCGACGAGGAGGTCCCCCACCTCACGGGTCGTGAGGGCTCCGCCCAGGTCCGGTGTCCGGTGCCCCTCCTCGAGGAGACCGGCGACGGCCTCCTCGATCCGGTCCGCCCCACCGGCGCAGTCCAGCGAGTAACGCAGCATCATCGCGGCGGACAGGCACGTGGCCAGGGGGTTCGCGATCCCCTGTCCCGCGATGTCGGGGGCCGAGCCGTGCACGGGCTCGTAGAGGGCCTTGCGCTTGCCGCTGCGGGCATCGGGGGCGCCCAGGGACGCTGACGGCAGCATGCCGAGCGAGCCGGTGAGCATGGCGGCAATGTCGGAGAGGATGTCGCCGAACATGTTCTCGGTGACGATGACGTCGAAGTGCGACGGCCGCGAGACCAGCTGCATCGCCGCGTTGTCCACCAGCATGTGGTCCAGGGCGACATCCGGATAGTCCACCGCGACCTCGAGCACGGTCTCACGCCAGAGCCGGGAGCTCTCCAGGACGTTCGCCTTGTCGACGGACGTCACACGGCCGCTCCTCCCCTGCGCGGCGCGGAACCCCCACTCGGCCACGCGGCGGACCTCGTCCTTGGTGTAGAGGCAGGTGTCGTACGCGGAGTCCGCGTCGCGTCCCCGCTCACCGAAGTAGATCCCGCCCGTGAGCTCGCGGATGACCAGGAGGTCCGTCCCCTCGATACGGTCGCGACGGAGGGGGCTCGCGTCGTAGAGCGCCGGGAACGGCTTCACGGGACGCAGGTTGGCGAAGAGCCTCAGCCCCGCGCGCAGGCCGAGGAGCCCCTGCTCCGGCCGGGGGGCATCCGGGTCGGTCGTGTCCCATTTCGGACCGCCGACCGCTCCGAGGAGGACGGCGTCGGACGCCTGACAGGCCGCGAGGACATCGTCGGTCAGGGCCGTTCCGTGCGCGTCGATGGACGCACCGCCGATGATGTGGTCCTGCCACGTGATCGACAGGCCGTGCTCCGCGGCGACCGCGTCGATGACCCGCCGGGTCTCGCCGACGACCTCCGGCCCGATCCCGTCGCCCGCGAGCGAAACCACCGTCTTCTCTGCCATCCCACACTCCACGTCGAGTTGTCCGGCGAGAGAGGTTACCGACCCTCCGGCGGAACCGGTCGGAGAGGACCCGCAGGACGGGCCCCGTGCGGCCAGGCGCCTGCGGGCGGGGCCAGCCTCGCCGCGGCCCAGAGAGCGCGGCCTGGGACGTTGTTGCCCGCCCGAAGGGTCATTTCCGCCCGCCTGCGTCCGGGTGTATCGGTGACGACGTCCGCCACGGGGAGCGTGCGGTCGATCTCCTGTCCCACGGCCTCCACCGTGCCGCCGTCCCGCCAACCGCGCAACGCCGCCTCTGCGAGGGCCGCCTGTCGCGCGCCGGCCACCTCGATGGCGGGGGCCGGATCGTCGATGACACCGAAGTGCGGGATGGCGAGACGTTCGGCCGATCGCTCGGCGAGCCGCCGGAGTGTCGTGAGTGACATGTCCAGGTCGAAGTCGGGCGGCGGCACCGTCGGGTACATCTCCGACCCCGGGAAGCGCACGCCCAGCGCATCACCGGTGAACAGCGTCCCCGAATGGCTGTCCAGGAGCGCCATCTGATGGCGCGCGTGCCCGGGTGCATCCATGACCTCCAGCTCGCGTCCACGTCCGAGAGGGATGCGTGCACCCTCCTCGACGGCCTCGATGCGCTCCGCCTCGACCGGTCGCAGGCCCCCGTACATCGGGGCCAGGTCACCGTAGACGGCGAACGACGACTCCAGGAGGCGCGCGGGCTCGGCGAGGTGGCGCGCACCGCGCCGGTGGACGTACAGACGGGCGCGAGGGAAGGCCTGCATCACGTCGCCGACGCCGCCGCAGTGATCGAGGTGGATGTGCGTGAGGACGACCTGGTCCAGATCGTCCGGGCCGATGCCGCGGTCACGGAGCACGGAGATGAGTCCCTCCGCGGAGGTCTGCGACCCGGTCTCCACGAGGGTGAGCCGGTCGGTGCGCAGGAGATAGGCGGCGGTGAGCCCGGACTGGCCGCCCAGCATCGTGTCGATGAGGGTGATGTCGGGCGTGACGAGGACGTCGGCGGTGTCGGTCATGCGGCCAGTTTCCCACAGCCCGGCCTCCACGTGGGCGACGGCGCGACGCGACGCGGGCCGGGCATCCCCATGCCGTGGCGATCGGAGCGGGTCCACGGCGAAACACCGCCGCACTCGCATAGCCTTGGCGCCGTGGACGATCACGAGAGACAGGCCTCCTGGGACGCGGCCGGAACCGCCGTCGCGGCACTGGTCGAGGACGGCATGCGACTGGGCCTCGGAACGGGCCGTTCGGCCGCCGCGGGCATCCGCGCCGTCGGACGGCGGGTCCGCGACGGCCTCCGGGGGAGCGGGGTCCCCACCTCCGTGCGAAGAGACGACCTGGCCGCCCTCGAGGGCATCCCGTGCATCCCGCTGGACGAGGCGCTCGACCTGGCCTTCGACGGCGCGGACGCGGTCACGGCGGACGGGCTCGTGGTGAAGGGCGCCGGCGGCGCGATGGTGCGCGAGCGCATCGTGGCGCTCGCCGCGCGACGGTTCATCGTGCTCATCGACGACAGCAAGTGCGTGGGGAGCCTCGACGAGTGGGGCCGCCTCCCCGTCGCGGTGCTGCCCTTCGCGGAGCACTCGGTCACCCGTGCGCTCGGCGAGATGTCACCGATCCGGCGTGAGTCGCTGTCCGACGACGGGCTGGTGCTCATCGACGTCGTCCCGCCCGCCGGATCCGACTGGCGACGGATCGCCGACGACATCGCAGGGATTCCGGGCGTCGTCGACCACGGCCTCTTCGTCGTCGACCCCGGCGACGTGCTGGTGGGCCGTCCCGGCGGGGCGCACCCCATGCCCGCGGTCCGGTGACGAGGTGAACCACCCGGCAGAGGTCATCGCACGGACGGCCGGCGCGCTGTCGCGGAAGCTCGGGCGCGGAGGTGGCACCAGCCTCCCCGGCAAGCTCCTGCTCAGGATGCGGCCCGAGGCGCTCGCCGAGCTGGGGGCGGAGCTGCCGCGCGGCGTCACGCTCGTCTCGGCGACGAACGGCAAGACCACCACCGCCCGGCTGCTGTCCGCGTGCGCGCGCCGCGCCGGCTGGGACCCGGTCACCAATCCGTCGGGCGCCAACCTGCTCTCGGGCGTCGCCACGGCGCTGCTCGACGCGCAGGGCCGCCGGCCGGCGCCCGACTCGGCGCTGTTCGAGGTCGACGAGGCGGCGCTGACCGAGGTGGCCCGGCAGCTGCCGCCGCGAGTCCTCCTGCTGATGAACCTGTTC
>CALMEC010000484.1 GCA_937862675.1 uncultured Actinomycetes bacterium | reverse complement strand
CCCCCGTCTGATGCGCGATGGGCCGGCGCCGGACCGGACGTCACGGATCGCCACGCGGTGGCGCAGGTGCCGCGACCGTCTGAGCCTGCGCGCACAGCTGGTCGTGATCATCACGATCCTCGCCGGCGTCGTCGCCGCGGGTCTGGTGATCATCGTCCAGGTCGCGCTCGCCGTCGCCGCGCACAACATCACGCGGCAGGCCCTGGGCGATCGCGCGGACGCCCTGGTCGCCGACATCGACAGGGCGTCGACCGGCGACGTCCTGAAGGTCCCGCGGGCGCAGCTCGACCCCGGGGTCGCGGTGTACGACGGGTCGGGAGACCAGGTCGCCGGAACCGTGCCCCCGTCCATGCAGTCGGAGTTCGCCGAGCTCTCCACCGCGTCCAGGCAACGGGACGTCGAGGGCGGCGAGCACTTCGCCATCATGGCCCTGCCGTTCACCACGACCTCTGGCCTGGACGGCGTCGTCGTCATGACCGAGCCCCTCGCGCCCTACGAGCGCAACGAGTGGACCGCGATGGTCGTCTCCCTCGTCGCCGGTGCCCTGCTCGTCGTCACGGCCGCGGGATCCGCGGCATGGGTCAGCCGGCGCGTGCTGAGCCCGGTCGAGCAGATGGCGCGGACGGCGGACGAGTGGAGCGAGCACGATCTCGAGCGACGGTTCGCCCTCGGTGCGCCGACCAACGAGATCCGCGCCCTCGGGGCCACGCTGGACGCGCTCCTGGACAAGGTGGCCTCGGTCATCCGGGCGGAGCAACGGCTCACCGCCGAACTGGCGCACGAGCTCCGCACACCGCTGACGACCGTTCACGGGGCGGCGGACCTGCTGGCGCTGCGCACCGATCTGGACGACCAGGCCCGCGAGGACGTCGCGCTCATCAAGAACGCGAGCGTCTCGATGTCCAACGTGATCAGCGTGCTGCTGGACATCTCGCGTCGTGACAGCCGGGAGATGCGCACCGACCGGACCCGTCTCGACGACCTCTCGTCGAGACTGCGCGATCTCCCCCTGCCCGAGGGCCGGCTGGACGTCGACCTGCCATCGGAGCGCGCCGGCGAGGTACCCGCGGCACTCGTGCTCCGGGCCCTCTCCCCGATCCTCGCGAACGCGCTCCAGGTGTCCGGCCATGCATGGATCAGCGCCCGGACCGACGCCCGGGACGTCGAGCTGAGGGTGGCCGACGACGGGCCCGGCATACCCGATCACTGGGTGGAGACGCTGTTCGAGCCGGGCTGGAGCGGGAACGAGGGCTCCGGGCTCGGTCTGTCGCTCGCACGTCGGGTGGCACGCAGCGGCGGAGGCGACGTCTCGCTGGTCGAACAGCACAACGCGCACGGCGGGGCCACGTTCGCCGTGACGTTCCCGGGGGGTCGCACCGGCCGTCACACGTCATAGCACCCGCATCATCGACGCCGTGGGAAGACCGGATGCCCGCACCACCCGACTCCCGTGCCGGAGCGGGAGTCGGGCCATCGCACCGCACACGGTCGGCGGCCGCTGTCCCGGGCGATCGGCGGAACGGCCCATCCTTCGGCCGTCATGGCCACGGCGATCGTGATGCCCGGAGGCCGAGGCCGCGGGCATGCGATCCGCCCCCCGGGGGCGGACTGTCAGGTCGCTTGCAGGTACGACGCCGGAGGATCCGGACCATGACCCTCACCACGGCCGCCGTGCCATCGCATCCCGACGCCGTTGCGCCATGCCACCCGGCCCCCCCGCCGTACCGCCGAGATCGTCATCGGGCCCTGATCGTCACCGGCAGCTACGGCGCCGGACACGACGCGGCGGCGGACGAGATCAGGATCCGGATGCTGGAGGCCGGGTGGGACGTGGACGTGATCGACGTCGCCGGCCTCTATCCCCTCGGTCTCGGGCACATGCTGCGCCGTGCGTACTTCCGGCAGCTCCACCTCGCACCGGGCACGTGGGGCGCACTGCTGCGCGCGCTCGACGTCCGGAGC
>CALMEC010000483.1 GCA_937862675.1 uncultured Actinomycetes bacterium | reverse complement strand
CGGAACGCATCGACGCGTATCCCACGCATCCGGACTACATCCGGGCGGTCAGCGAGCGCATCGACGAGGCCCTGGCGGAGATCCCCGAGGACGCCCGCGCCGAGGTGACCCTCCTGTTCAGCGCCCATGGCACCCCCGTCAAGGTCGTTGAGCAGGGCGACCCCTACTCCCATCAGATCCGCGAGAGCGTCGCCGCCGTCATGGAGCACCGCGGTCACGATCTCCCCCACCACCTCAGCTTCCAGAGCAAGGTCGGGCCCGCGGAGTGGCTCACGCCGGACACCGTCGCCCGCACGAAGGAGCTGATCGCCGAGGGCGTCCGGCACCTCGTGGTGGTGCCCATCGCGTTCGTCTCCGACCACATCGAGACACTCCACGAGCTCGACATCGACCTGCGGCACGAGGCCGAGACGGCGGGCATCACGTCCTTCCGGGTCACCAAGGGCCTCAACGCGTCGCCCGCCTACATCGACGCCCTGGCCGACCTCGTCGCACGGCGGCTCGCCGGGCAGACGACGCCGTCCCCGGCATGACCACGGACGTCTGCGTGATCGGGGCCGGGGTGTCCGGCCTCACGGTGGCACATCGCCTGACCCGGCGCGGACTGTCGGTCCTCGTGCTGGAGCGCGCGTCGTCCGCCGGCGGGGTCATCGCCTCGCGACGCGAGGGGGAGCGGCTGATCGAGGGAGGCCCCAACAGCGCCATGGGGTCCGCGGCGGCACTGGTGCGCCTGGTGGACGAACTCGGTCTCGCCGACGAGCGTGTCACGGCGAACCCCGTCGCGTCGCGCCGGTACATCCTCCGCGACGGAGTACTCGTCCCGATCCCCGCCTCCCCTCCCGCGGCGATCCGTTCACCGCTCCTGTCCGTGCGGGGGAAGCTGCGACTCCTGCGCGAGCCCTTCATCCGGCGCGCGCCGGAGGACGCCAACGAGTCGGTGGGAGCCTTCGTGCGACGCCGCCTGGGCGACGAGGCGGAGGCCTACGGCGTCAACCCCTTCGTGGCGGGCGTCTTCGCCGGCGACCCCGACCTCCTCGAGATGCGAAGTGCCTTCCCGCGTCTGCAGGCCATGGAGCAGCGGTCGGGCAGCCTGGTGCGCGCCCAGATCGCCGGGCTGCGCCAACGGAAGCGGAGCGGGGCGCCACGGCCGCCCCGGGCCGGGATGTTCTCGTTCCGCGACGGGATGCAGACGCTCACCGACGCGCTCGCGCGATCCGTCGATGTGACGACCGGCGCCGCGGTCACCTCGGTCACGCGTGCCCCGGACGGCTACCGCGTGTCGTTCCTCGGCCCCGAGGGCGAGACCACGATCGACACCCGTGCCGTCGTTGTCGCCGCCGACGCCGACTCGGCCCGCCGCATCGTCCGCGGCCTCGCACCCGAGATCGACGGGCCACTCCGCGAGATCCCCTACGCCCCGGTCGCCATCGTCACCTCGGAGTACCGCCGGGACGACGTGCGTCATCCGCTGGACGGTTTCGGATTTCTGATCCCCGGCCGCGAGGACCGGCGCATCCTGGGGACGATCTTCTCCAGCACGCTGTTCCCTCGCCGCGCGTCGGACGGCCACGTCCTTCTCACCACTTTCGTGGGCGGCATGCGCCGGCCGGCCGACGCCGCTCTCCCGGACGACGACCTGCGGGCGACCGTCGCCACGGACCTCCGCCATCTCATCGGCGCCGGCGCGCCGCTCGATGTCACCGTGACGCGCCGCCCCCGCGCGATCCCGCAGTACACGATGGGTCATGCGGCCCGCGTGGCACGGATCGCGGCCGTGGAGTCCCAGAACCCGGGGCTGCACCTGTGCGCCAACTACCGGGGTGGCATCTCGGTGGGCGACTGCGTGACGAGCGGTGAGGCGACGGCCGAAGCCGTCCTCACCCGTCTCGGCTGAGGGTCGCCGCAGGCCACGACGAACCCGCGCGGACGACGGTCCGGGAACGGCGGCCCGCGTCAGTGCACGATGAGCTTCGCGCCGATCAGGAGCACGGCGACGGAGACGATGAAGACCACCGCGACGAGGATCCGGACACCACCCATGCCGCGGCGGCGCAGACCGATCGCAGCCACACCGGCGAAACCCATCAGCACCGTGACGAGGCCGCAGAGCACCGCCATCGCCCGGCCGGCACCGAGGACCGACGCGACGAGCGTGACGGCGAGGGGGCCGAAGGCGGCGCTGACCATGGGCGCGGCGATGCGCGCATGGTGGCCGAGGGATCGCTCATCCTCGTCCGAGCGCGGGGCGACCCACGACGCGAGGAGATGGGTCAGGTAGTAGACGATGTTCGTCACGACGACGAGAAAAATGAGTTCCCAGAGGTCGTCGACGCGTGCGCCGGCCACCAGGGTGGCACCGGTGACCATGAGGCCGTACAGCCAGAGGGAGATCCTCTCGCCGTACTCCGGGCTGATCTCGTCCGACGGGTGGCTCACGCCGTCAGTGTGTCAGACGCCGAACCGGCCGTCGGCCACCGCTCCTCGACCTAGGTGAGCCCTCCAGCGGCCTCGACCGCCTGGACGACGGCGGGCACCAGGGTCGTGAGACCGTCGATGCTCACGGGGTGCCGGCTGGGCGAATTGGAGGCCAGCCGGATCGCCGTACCCCGGGCGTTCTGGAAGTAGACGCTCGTCAGTCCGTCGTCATCCGCGCCGACCCACAGGGTCCCGCCGGCGACGTGCCTCTCGGTGAGATCGCCGAACTCGTCGCGGTCGAACCTCGCGAAGACCTGAAGGTCGAATCCCTCGCCCTGCGGATCCCGCGTGTCGATCACGTCGTAGTCGGAGCCGCCACGGGCATAGCGCACCTCACCGGTGACGCTGGGAGAACCGGGAAGAGCGCGCACGACGGCGCGCGCGAACCGGGACGGGTTCGCACCGCGATCGACCGCCCCGGGCGCCAACTGGACGTCCCCGGTGCGGGCATCGGTCGCCGCCGGTCCCTCACCCGACGACGCATACACCCCGGCCGCACCGACGCCGGCGGCCACGACCACCGCGCCGACGGCGATCGCCAGTCGCCGCTTATTCCGAACCGGACCACGCATCTCATCTGCCATTGTCGATCCCCCTTCGATCGGACGCCAGCAACGGCCTGAGTCCGCCCGAGTGTAGACGAGACGATGCGTCAGACGGGCAGAGGTGGTTGATCCCGCGCGACGGCCCACCCGCACACGCTGCCGTCGGG
>CALMEC010000482.1 GCA_937862675.1 uncultured Actinomycetes bacterium | reverse complement strand
GGGGCGAGAACTGGGACCCGCTTCTGGCCGCCGACCACGACGGTCTGCTGCGGCGCAGGATGACGGAGGCCGTCGACGGGGAGTATCAGGCGTTCAAGTCCCGTGACGCCCAGTACGTCCGCGATGCGTTCTTCGGTAAGTACCCCGAGCTCAAGGAGCGGGTGGCCCATCTGTCCGACGAGGACATCTGGCGTCTCAACCGGGGCGGGCACAGTCCGCGCAAGGTCTATGCCGCGTACCACGCCGCCGTGAGCCACACGGGTCAGCCCACGGTGATCCTCGCGAAGACGATCAAGGGCTACGGGATGGGCGCCGCCGGCGAGTCCCAGAACATCACGCACCAGCAGAAGAAGATGAAGGGCGAGGCGCTCCTCCACTTCCGCGACAAGTTCCGGGTCCCCCTGTCCGACGAGGATGCGCGCAACGCGGTCTTCTACACGCCGCCCGCCGACAGCCCCGAGATGGTCTACCTCCGCGAGCACCGCGAGGCCCTGGGCGGTTCGCTTCCTGCCCGGCACCCCGTCGAGGAGTCGTTGGAGGTGCCGTCGCTCGAGGCGTACGGCCCCCTGCTGGAGGATCACGGTGAGCGACAGGTGTCGACCACCATGGCGTTCGTCCGGTCCCTCTCGGTCAACCTCCGGGACGCGACGGTGGGCAAGCGGGTGGTCCCGATCGTCGCGGACGAGGCGCGCACGTTCGGCATGGAGGGGATGTTCCGGCAGCTCGGGATCTTCTCCCAGATCGGGCAGCTCTACAGCCCGGAGGACGCCGCACAGCTCATGTTCTACCGCGAGGACGTAAAGGGACAGATGCTGCAGGAGGGGATCAGCGAGGCCGGCGCCCTCTCGTCCTGGATCGCCGCAGCGACCTCCTACGCCAACTCCGGCGTCACGATGGTCCCGTTCTTCGCCTTCTACTCGATGTTCGGCTTCCAGCGGGTCGGTGACCTGCTGTGGGCCGCCGGCGACTCGCGAGCCCGCGGCTTCCTCATCGGCGGGACCTCGGGCCGGACGACCCTGAACGGGGAGGGGCTCCAGCACGCCGACGGCCACAGCCTGCTCCACGCGTCGACGATCCCGAACTGCCGGTCCTACGATCCGTCGTTCGCCTACGAGGTCGCGGTCATCATCCAGGACGGAATGCGCCGCATGCTCACCGATCAGGAGCCGGGCTTCTCCTACCTCACCGTCCACAACGAGAACCTCCCCCAGCCGGCCATGCCGGAGGGCGCGGCGGACGGGATCGTCCGGGGGATGCATCGTATCCGCGAGGCGGCCCCGGACCTGCCGCGGGTTCAGCTCCTCGGTTCGGGGACCATCCTGCGCGAGGTCCTTCACGCGGCCGACCTTCTGGAGACGGACAACCGCGTCGGTGCGGATGTCTGGAGCGTCACCAGCTTCACCGAGCTGCGACGCGAGGCGATGGAGGTCGAGCGCTGGAACATGCTCCACCCGCACGAGCCCGCCCGGACGGCGTACGTCGCCGATCAGCTGGCCCGTGGCGAGGGACCGGTCATCGCGTCCACCGACTGGATGCGCGCCGTGCCGGACGGGATCCGCGCATACGTCCCGGCGACGTACCACGTGCTCGGCACCGACGGATTCGGCCGCAGTGACACGCGCGCCAATCTGCGGCGCTTCTTCGAGATCGACCGCCACCACATCGTGGTGGCCGCCCTGTCGGCACTCGCCGACGACGGAGTGGTCGGACCGGCCACCGTCGCGAAGGCCATCGATCGCTACGACATCGATACGGAGGTCGCACCACCATGGCTACGGTGAACGAGATCGTCGTACCGGACATCGGCGACTTCAGCGACGTACCGGTGATCGAGGTGCTGGTGTCGCCCGGTGACACCGTGGCGGAGAACGACTCCCTCATCGTCCTCGAGTCGGACAAGGCGACCATGGAGGTCCCCGCCCCGGCGGGTGGCGTGGTCGAGTCGGTCGCCGTCTCGACCGGCGATCACGTCTCAAAGGGGGATCTGATCCTCACGCTGTCCGGGGGGTCGGACGACGGTGACACGTCCGATGCCGACGATGACGCCGACGCCGGCTCGGCCGACGAGCAGACGTCCAAGGACGCCGACGCCGCGTCCACCGCGGACGATGACGCCGCGGCGGAGAAGGCCCCGCCGGACGACGAGTCCGCCGCGTCGTCCTCCACGGAGGACGGGAGAGATGAGGCGGCCTCCGGCAACGGGAGCGAATCCGCTCAGACCCCCCGCACCGCCGCGCCGGCCGACGGTCGGCCGGCTGCGGGTCCCGCGGCACGGCGTGCCGCACGTGAGCTCGGCATCGATCTCGCAGATGTCGAGGGGACCGGCCGCGCCGGGCGCATCACGCTGGAGGACGTCGCCCGGGCGGCACGCGAGTCGGGTCAGGGGGCCGGGGCGTCCGGTGCCCCCGTGCTCGCCGGCCTGCCGGCATGGCCGACCCCGGACTTCGCGGCGTTCGGCGAGGTGGAGCGCGTCCCCCTGTCGCGGATCGCGCGGATCTCCGGGCCGGCGCTGGCCCGCAACTGGATCGCGATACCGCACGTCACCCAGTTCGACGAGGCCGACATCACCGACCTCGAGGCGTTCCGCCGTGAGGTCAACGCCGAGCACGAGGGCGACGGTGTCAAGGTCACGATGGTGTCGCTCCTGCTCAAGGCGTGCTCCGTCGCGCTTCGTGAGTTCCCCGCCGTCAACAGCTCGCTCGACGGTGAGGAGCTCATCCTCAAGCGCCACTACCACCTGGGCTTCGCGGCCGACACGCCGGCCGGCCTCATGGTCCCCGTGATCCGCGATGTGGACCGCAAAGGCTTGCTCGGGATCGCACGTGAGCTGGCGATCCTCTCGGCTGCCGCCCGTGACGGGTCCATCACCCGCGAGCAGATGCAGGGCGGGACGTTCACCGTCTCGAGTCTGGGCGGGATCGGCGGGACGGCCTTCACCCCGATCATCAACGCACCCGAGGTCGCGATCCTCGGGGTCTCCCGGTCCCGGACGACGCCGGTGTGGAACGGGCGCTCGTTCGACCCGCGCCTGATGCTTCCGCTCTCCCTCTCGTACGATCACCGTGTCATCGACGGGGCGCAGGCCGCCCGCTTCACCACGCGGCTCGCGGAGCTCCTGCACGATCCGCGCGAGATGCTGCTGTGAGCGATCCCGTCGACGTCGCCGTCCTGGGCGGCGGTCCGGGCGGGTACACGGCCGCGTTCCGGGCCGCGGACCTCGGTCTGTCGGTCACGCTGATCGAGCGCGATCCCACGCTGGGGGGAGTCTGCCTCAACGTGGGGTGCATCCCCTCGAAGGCACTGCTCCATGCCGCGTCGCTCATCACGTCGGCCGAGCACGGGCGGGACGTCGGCATCACATTCGCCTCGCCGGAGATCGACCTGGACGCACTCCGTGCGTCAACCGCGAAGGTGGTGTCCACCCTCACCCGCGGGCTGGACGGTCTCGCCCGGAAGCGGCGGATCACGGTCGTGCGCGGGACGGGGCGGTTCGTGTCATCCTCACGCATCGCGGTCGCGGGGGAGGACGGCGAGGTCGACGTCGACTTCCGTCACGCGATCGTCGCCGCCGGGTCGCGGCCCGTCATGCTGCCGGGCCTTCCCGACGATCCCCGGATCATGGACTCCACCGGGGCCCTGGCGCTCCAGGACGTCCCGGCACGGCTGGTGGTGATCGGCGGGGGGATCATCGGTCTGGAGATGGCCACCGTCTACGATGCACTGGGCTCCGAGGTGACGGTCGTGGAGGCGCTTCCCCGGCTGATGACGGGATGCGACGCGGATCTCGTCGCGCCCCTCGCCGCGCGCATCGAGGACCGCTACGCGGCCGTCCACGTCGACACGCGGGTGGAGGAGGTCACGGCGGAGGACGACGGCCTCCACGTACGCGTCACCACGGGCGGAGAGGGGGCGACCCTGGTCGCCGATCGCGTGCTGGTGGCGGTGGGGCGGCGCGCCAACGGCGACGACATCGGGGCGGACGCGGCGGGCATCACGGTCGATCCGCACGGGGTGATCGCGGTGGACGAGGCGATGCGGACCGACGTGCCTGCCATCCTCGCCAGCGGCGACATCACCGGGAACCCGATGCTCGCGCACCGGGCGTCCCATCAGGGACGCGTCGCCGCGGAGGTCGTCGCGGGGCACGACGTCGTGTTCGACGCCCGTACCGTTCCGTCCGTCGCGTACACCGATCCCGAGGTCGCATGGATGGGCCTGACGGAAGAGGCGGCTGCGGAACAGGGGGTCGAGGTCGAGATCGCCCGTATCCCGTGGCGGGCGTCCGGACGGGCCCTGACGCTCGGGCGTCCGGAGGGGCTCACCAAGCTGATCACCGAGCCCGGCTCCGGTCGCATCCTCGGTGCCGGCATCGTCGGCGTGAACGCGGGTGAGCTCATCGGCGAGCTGGTCCTCGCGCTGGAGATGGGGGCCGTGGCCGAGGACGTGGCGCTGGCGATCCATCCGCACCCGACGCTCTCCGAGACGTCCGCCCTGGCGGCGGAGTGGATCGACGGCTCCATCACCGATCTGCTGAGGCCGGCGTCCCGGCGTTGAGCGGCGTCGGTCGGTCGGCCGGTTCGACGGACCATCGTGAGGCGCCGGGCGCTCCCCGCGGTCCCGATCCATCGGCGGTCGCCGGCCGCGTGCGGGCACGTCCGGTCCCGCATCCGGGTGCGGTTCGCGCGTACGCCCCCGCTGCCCGCCGGCCCCGACCGGTCAGGAGCCGGAGACGTCCTCCACGGCGTCGGCCACCGTCGTGTGGCGTGGCAGCGTGAGCCCGACGAGGTCCAGGAGCCGGGTGACCGGGCTGCGCGCCGTGGTCACCAGCCGTATCGCCGGAACGCGACGCGAGATCCGGTCGAGCATGGCGATGCCGACCGAGTCCAGGAAGGTGACCTCGCTCATGTCGAGCACGAACGGGCCGTCGGTCGGGACGTCACGCAGGAGCTGGATCTCGACCGTGTCGACGTTCGAGAGGTCGATCTCGCCGGAGACGGCGCTGACGGGCACGCCGCGTTCCAGATGCCGTATCACCTCGGCCAGCGGCGCCATCAGTCCGCACCCACTCTGGTGGTGTGCAAGGCCCTCTCCATCCGGATCTCCGTTCCCGATTCGTTCGTCCGCACCGCGACGTCGTCGAAGAGACGTCGCATGATCCCGAGTCCACGACCACGGTCGGGTCCCGTCGTCTGAGCCCGCCAGCGGCCGTTGTCGGTGACCGTGACGACGAGGTCATCGCTGTCCTCGTGCAGCCGGATCACCACCGAGATCGGTTCGTCGGACCCACCGAAGTAGGCGTGCTCGATCGCGTTGGAGACGGCCTCGTCGAGACCCAGGAGCACGTCCTGGACGAGCGTCGTGTCGAGTGCCTCGCTCTCGGCCATCCACGCCCCCACGGCCTGACGGATCTCGGCCAGCTGGTCCGGGCGCGCGGGATACGTCCGGTTGAAGGTGCGGCCGAGCTGGTCGACCGATGCGACGAGGGTCACCGCGTCGTCGGTCTGCGGATGGTCGTCCAGCATCGCGGAGATGATCGCGTGGGTCATCGTCCGGGGATCGTCCTGGTTGTGCTCGGCCGCCGCATGGCGCAACCGGTCGAGTGAGTCGTCGATGGCCTCGCCGCGCCGCTCGATCAGGCCGTCCGTGTAGAGGATGATCTTGCTGCCCGGCTCGATCCGGGTGGACGCCATGGACGCATCGCCGTGACGGAACACCGCGAGCGGACTCCCGCGCCCCTCCCAGAGGAACCGGGCGCGGCCGTTGGGGGCGACCACGAGGGGAGGCGGGTGGCCGGCGACGATGTACTCGAGCTCGCCGGTGCGGAGGTCCAGCACGAGGTATGCCAGGGTGGCCATCCCGCCGCCGTCCGAGCGCCGCGCGAACGTGTCCAGCTGACGCAGGAGCTCGTCCGGGTTGGCGGCGCTCAGGGCGAGCGCGCGGAGGGCGCTGGACAGCTTCCCCATGGTCGCGGCCGCGGCCAGGCCGTGCCCGACCACGTCGCCGATGGCCAGGGCGACACGTCCGTCGGCCAGGTGGATCACGTCGAACCAGTCGCCGCCGACGGACATCGTGTTGATGGCGGGGCGGTACTCGGCCTCGACACGCAGCTGATCGTCGATGGCGACGCTCGTCGGTCCCAGGAGGTTGCGTTGCAGGGTGAACGCGATGTCCCGCTGTTCCTCGTAGAGGCGGGGCTGCTCGATGGCGACCGACACCCGGTCCACCACGACGCGGGCCACCATGAGCTCATCCGCCACGAACGGCTGGACGCCGGCGCGACGGCCGAGAAGGAGCGCGGCCGTGGGATCGTCCGCCTGCCCCATGGGGACGACCAGATACGACGCGTCGCGATCCGTGACGTCGAGGTCGGGAAAGTCGTCCGGGTCGATCAGGGACGGGCCCAGGTCACGGGCGCACCGGATGATCCCGATCGGGTCGTCCGTCTGGTACGCCGCTCCGGCGCTGGCGACGATGCGGCTCCCGTTCGCCGATGTCGGCATCTCGATGACGGCCATGTCGGCGAACCCGGGCACGAGTGCGGACGCGAGGACCCGCATGCGTTTCTCGACGCCGATCTCGGACTCGACGCCGGCGGTGATGCGCGCGACGAGATCGGTGCGGGCACGGGCGGTGCGCTCCCTCAGGATGAGCTCGGCCCGCTCCCGGGCCTGCACCGCGTTCTCGGCGTGCATCCGGATCTCGTCGAGGTCGGCCTCGGACGGGGGGCCCTCGAGGCCGGCGAGGAGCGCCTGGGTGCCGTCGCCTCCGTGGATGGGGACGCTGAGGACGGTCTCGTCGGGGATCACGCCGTCCGGATCGATCCGGCGGACCTGCTCCGGGGTGAGGACGGCGATGTGATCGGACACGACGGTCGGCGCCTGCAGTGAGCTGAGCCCGGACGGCACGTCCCCGGCCTGCGTCAGATGCTCGGTGTCGTCCGTCGCGGACCGTCCACGGGGACGACCGAAGAGCGCCGCCCAGCGCGTGCCGGGTACGGCGGCGACGGCCTCGGTGGTGATGGCGTTCACGTCATCGTCGGTGGTGGCGGCGATGAAGCGCTGAGCCGTCTCGCGGAGCCGGTCGCTGGACGCGCTGCGCACGTCGCCGTCCGTCTGTTCCATGCGGATGCGGCGGAAGGCGAGGAGCACGCCGAGCGTGAGGACGGCAAGCGCCACGGCGATGGCGATGAGCTCGTTGATGAGCGACTGGTTGGCGGAGGAGTAGACCTCGCCCTGCGGGGCGTTGACGGCCACCAGCCAGTTGGTGGGCTCCATGACCTGGAACGCGATCAGACGGCCGGGCAGTCCCGTGAGGCCGGTGACGCCGTCCTCGATGCCGCTTCCGGCCGCCAGCATCGCCTGATAGGGACTGGCGGGATCGACGGGACGCAGCGAGCCACGGACGTCGCTGGCCACGACCTGGCCGTCGGTGTCGACCACGTGCACCTCGCGGCCGACGGGCGCGAGACTCTTCATCAGATCCTGCATCGTGGTGATCTGGAGCGATCCGGTGAGGATCCCGCTGATGTGGCCGTCGGCCGACAGGGTGGGGACGCCGATGACGATGGCCGGGGCCTCGGTGGCGCGGCCACGGAGGATCTGGACCGAGGGGCGTCCCTCGGTGAGCACCGTCTTGACGTAGTTGCGGTCGGAGACGTTGATGCCGACGCGCTTGGGGGACGAGATGCTCCAGGCGCGGATGACGCCCTTCGCGTCGATCCATCCGATCCCGCCGGCGAACTGCGCGGTGCTCGAACCCAGGCGCTTCAGGCGCCGGTCGATGGCGGAGACGTTGTTGCCCTGGAACGACTCGTTCTGGCCCAGCACCTGCAGGATCTCCGTCTGCTGGTCGATGAACTGCGAGAGCGAGGTGGTGATGGCGCCGGTGAGGAGCGACAGGTTCTCACGCTGCTCGGCCTTCAGCTTGGAGGCGTTGCGGACGGCGATCCAGGCGCTGAACGAGCAGACGGCGACGACGAACGCGAGCGCGACCGCGGTGATCAGCGGAAGGAATCTCCGCACGGGTGTCAGGTTCGTCACAGGTGGCAAAGGAGGGCGAACCGGGCGCCTGCGGTCGGCCGTGACGGCGATACCGCATCCGGTCGTCCCGACATGGTGGCACAGATCTCACGGTGAGCCGACCCGGAACGCTTGGGAGGACGGCTCACCGCGACGACGGGCCGAGTGGCATCGTGTCCTGTGCCGGAGATCCCGGGCGAAGCGGCGAGGGGGACTCCTCCGGCGGGAGGACACGGGAGGCGCCCATACCGGCGGTACGGGCGCCGACGATGGCGACGCCTCAGAACGGAGACGTCGGTGCGTTGTGGTGAGACGGGCCCGGAGAGGGGCGCCGCACCGCGAGGGGATCCCCGGCGGGGTGCATCAGGCGGCGGCGAGACGCCGGTTGACCTCGTCCCAGTTCACGATGTTCCAGAAGGCCGCGATGTAGTCGGGACGGCGGTTCTGGTAGTTGAGGTAGTACGCGTGCTCCCAGACGTCGAGGCCCAGGATCGGGGTCTTGCCCTCGAGGATCGTCGCGTCCTGGTTGGGGGTGGAGGTCACCGCGACCCCGCCGCCGTCGGCGACGAGCCACGCCCAGCCGCTGCCGAAGCGGTTGGCGCCGGCATCGGCGAACGTCGTCTTGAAGCTGTCGAAGTCGCCGAACGCGGCGGCGATGGCGTCGGCGACGGCACCCGTGGGGGCTCCTCCGCCGTCGGGGCTCAGGACCGTCCAGAACAGCGAGTGGTTGTAGTGGCCGCCGGCGTTGTTGCGAACGGGTGTCCGCTTGTCCTCGGGGAGCTTGTCGAGGTTCGTGAGGACCTCCTCGACGGACGCGTTCTCCAGGTCGGTGCCCGCGAGAGCCGCGTTGGCCTTGTCGATGTAGGTCTGGTGGTGCTTGGTGTAGTGGATCTCCATCGTCTTCGCGTCGATGTACGGCTCGAGCGCGTCATATGCGTAGTCCAGCTTCGGGAGTTCGAAGGCCACGGTGCGTCCTCTCATTGCGGTCGATCGATGTCACTCCAGACGATACGTCTTTCGCCCCTGACGGTGCCGCAGTGCCTGTCGCGTGATCCCCGACGGGCCTGGGACGCGGTCTGGCGTGGCACGCACGGGGCGGACCGGCCGGCGGGTGGATCAGACTCCCTGTTGACGGAATCGGGGCCGGGAAGCATGATCCTGTGGAAGGGGAGGGGTCTGTGGCGGATCGACGCAAACGCGGTTGGAGGTCGGCGGGGATCGCCGGAGCGGGTGTCCTCGCGGTCGTCACCTACGATCTCGTCCAGAAGAAACATTCGCTGTTGCGGAACTTCCCGGTGATCGGGCACCTGCGCTTCATGCTCGAGGTCGTCCGTCCGGAGGTCCAGCAGTACTTCATCGAGCGCAACTGGGACGGTAGGCCGTTCGACCGGGACACCCGCGCCGTGGTCTATCTCCGTGCGAAGGGGCTGGACGCGGATCAGGCGTACGGCACCGAGCGAGACGTGTACCGGCCGGGATACGAATGGCTCGTCCATTCGGCCCGGCCCGTGCCCCCGGCGCAGGGGGAGCACCGCGTGACCGTCGGCGGCCCGGACTGCCGGCGCCCGTACTCGATGTCGCTCATGAACGTGTCGGCGATGAGCTTCGGTGCGCTCTCGGCCAACGCCATCCGTGCGCTGGCCATGGACGCCGTCCAGCAGGCCAATTCCGGCCATCCCGGCATGCCGATGGGCATGGCCGAGATCGCGGTGGCGTTGTGGTCCCGGCACCTGAAGCACAACCCGGCCAATCCGCACTGGTCCGACCGCGA
>CALMEC010000481.1 GCA_937862675.1 uncultured Actinomycetes bacterium | reverse complement strand
GCCGGTACCCCTCCGGGACGCGGGCAGGGTGATGCCCTCCCGGAAGTGTCCCCTCGGGATGCTCTGCCGGGTCGGCGACCCGATCGGCGGGATCGGCCCGCCTCGAAGCCCGCGCCGCCGGGGCGCGTCAGCGGGAAGGGGCCTCTTCGTGGTCCTCGTCGAGGTCCTCGGACTCCGTCTTCTCCGAAGCATGCGACGTCGGTGACTCTCGCTCGGCGCGCTCCAACGCCTCGAAGAGGCGTGAGGTGTCATCCGTCTCCGCCATGTGACGGATGCTGCTTCGGCGTTCCCGCTTTGACTTTGCCATGTGGACCTCCGTGGGGGAACGACGATTCTACCGTTCCCGTCGGCTCATGGCATGGGCAGCAGATACCGCCGGCCCGCCCGGACCAGTCCGTCGGCGATGAGTGTGGCGGCCGCATCCGGGTCGGCGTCGAGGGGCACGCGCCCACGCTCGGCGATCTCGCCCAGAAGCCGTCCGCGCCGCTGTCGCAGCGATCCCTCATAGCGCCCCTGCGGGCGCCGCTTCGGCGTGACCTCGGCCACCGTCCCCGCGTCGGCGGCGGGACAACCCTCGCGCAGCGGACACGGGGCGTCACAAGCCGGGGCTCGCGCCGAGCAGATCTCACGACCGAAGTCCATGAGCGCCTGCCCGACCGCCCATGCCTCACCGTCCGGTGTTCCCGGCCATCCGTCGGGGAAGCGACGCGCCAGGACGCGGCGGACGTTGGTGTCGACGGGGATCACGGCCCGCTCGTCCGCGAAGCACGCGACGGCCGCCGCGGTGTACGGGCCGACTCCGGGCAGGGCTGTCAGATCGTCCGGCCAGCCGGTCCGGGCGATGGCGGAGGCGGCCGCGTGGAGGTTGCGCGCGCGCCGCGGATAGCCCAGCCCGTGCCAGGCCGCGAGCACGTCGCCCAGGGCCGCGTCCGCCAGCGCCTCCGGCGTCGGCCACCGCTCCATCCATCGCGTGAAATACGACACCACACGGCGGACCGGGGTGGCCTGCAGCATCGTCTCCGAGACAAGGACCGCGTACCGGTCGCGGGTCCGCCTCCAGGGCAGATCGGCGCCCTCACGTCCGAACCAGGCGATGAGCGCGTCCACCGCCGGCCGGCCGGCGGGCGCGGACGGGGCGTCCGGCGCCATCACGCGCTCACCCCGTGACGGCCCCGCGGAGAAGCGTCCGAGCGGGTGCCGTCATGCCGGAGCCGCCTCGCCGGCGGCCGGTGCCGACGGGGGACGGCGCGCGGACCGCAGCGGGTCGTTCCCGGCGTCCCCGGCCCGGCCGCTGACACCGCCGCCGCGTCCGATCTCGAGGGCACGTTCCAGCGAGGTGACCCCGGTCTCGACGAGGAGGTCCAGGAGCCGGACCAGGACCGCGGCCGTGGCCTCCGCGTCCGCGAGGGCACGGTGCACCGGGGTGACGGGCGATCCCGCCCACTCCGCGAGCGCCCGGAGGTTGAAGCGCTCCACCCGCTGATGCAGCAGACGGCGCGCCAGCACGAGCGTGTCGAGCCACGGCTGGGTGAAGTAGCGTCCGGAGACCCGGTAGCGCTCATAGTTGAGGAACGACAGATCGAACGCGGCGTTGTGGGCGACCATGACGTCGTCGCCGACGAACGTCGCGAACGCGTCGATGGTCTCGTCGATCGTGGGCTGTCCCACGAGCATGGACGGTTCGATCCCCGTGATCTTCTGGATCACGAGCGGGATCTCGTGGCGGGGGTCGATGAGGGTCGAGAACCGGTCGACGATCCGGCCCGCGTGCAGGCGCACGGCACCGATCTCGGTGATCTTCGACCGTCCCGGCACACCCCCCGTCGTCTCGAGGTCCACGATGCAATAGGCGACCTCGTCGATCCGGGCCGCGGACCAGCGGGACGGGGTCAGGCCGACATGGGCGCGCCCGCACCACACGAGTCGCGGATCGCCGTCGACGATGTCGGCCACGAGGGTGCGCTCCAGCGCCGGCGGGCATCCCCGCACCTGCAGGATCTCGGACACCACGTCCCCGATCCCCATCGGCCGCCCCCAGCGCACGAGGAAGTCGCAGAGCCGATCGGCCAAGCTGGGCAGGCCCCGCCGGCCGGGTTGCGTGACGGGAAGGGACAGTGACAGTTGCGTGGCGTCGGTCGACACGGGCACCGATGGTAGACCGGCACTGCGGACGGCGCGCCGCGACGACCGCTACGGTGGGGAGCAGATGAGCGACCCGGCCCGCACACCCCGGCGCCGACGCGGGCGCGGCGCCCCGGTCCTCCTCGCGGCGATGGTGATCGCGGGAGCCGGCGCCGTCGTCGCGGAGGTGCGCGGAGACGACCCTCCCGGCGACCACCGGGTCTTCATCCTCCCGGGCCGGGGGTTCGGCCACGGGGTCGGGATGAGCCAGTGGGGGGCGCGACGGGCCGCGCAGGAGGGTCTCTCCGCGGATCAGATCCTCACCTACTACTACTCGGGCGTCGACGTCACAACCCACCAGGATGACGATGTACGCGTCAAGCTCGTCGAGGACGTTGCCGAGGTGTCCGTCTCCCATGAGGGGGAATGGCACCTCGTCACGGACGCCGGCGACTCCACGACGAGACAGCGCACCCTGCGGGTCACCCGGGACGGCGCCGACATCGTGGTGCGCGATCCCTCCGGGGCCGAGACGGCGCGCACCTCGTCCGCCGTCACCTTCGAGGCCGCGCGGGAACCGATCGGGGTCGACGGACGCACGTACCGCGGCACGATCCGGATCGTGCCGACCGCCACCGGGCTCGACGTGATCAACACGGTGCCGGTGGAGCAGTACCTCCGCAGCGTGATCTCGCGGGAGATGTCGCCGGACTGGGCCGCCGACGCGGCGCAGGCGCTCCGGGCGCAGGCGATCGTGGCCCGCACCTACGCACTGGCGAACCTGAGCCCGGGGCGCGACTTCGACCTCATGGATGACACGCGGTCACAGGTCTACGGCGGCGTGCTGGACGAGGACCCGCGCACCGACGCCGCTGTCCGGGCCACACGCGGCCAGGTGCTCACCTACCGGGGAGCGCTCATCACCGCGTTCTACTCCGCGTCGTCGGGCGGCCACACGGAGGACGGCGACCGCGTCTTCCCCGCCGCGACGTCCCGCCCCTATCTCAAGGGGATCGTCGACCGGTACGACGGGGACGCCCCGCTTCACCGGTGGCCGTCACCCCCGACGTTCACGCCCGCCGAGCTGTCGGCCCGATTGAAGATCGGGGCGCCCATCCGGGGCGTCGACATCCTCGAACATGGCGCCTCCCCCCGCGTGTTCCGCGCGCGCGTGGACCTCTACCCCTTCGGAGGCGTCGTTCTGAGCGGGGCCACCATCCGGGCGCGGCTCGACCTGCCGGACACGTGGTTCTCCGTCGTGACCCGGCCGACCGGACCGGACGGGGCACCCACGACCCTCCCCCGCGACGCACCCCGGTCGGATGTCTGGCTGGCCGTCCTGAACGGAAGCACCACCACCGGGGCCGCGGCACGCATGGCCGACACGGCGGAGGAGCACGGTTACGTCGCGGTGTTCGCCGGCAACGCGGACGCCCACGCGGGCCCGACGTCCGTCTACTTCGCGCCGGGTGCGGAGGATGCGGCCCGGAGGGTGGCCGAGGATCTCTCCGTCACCGGGCCGGTCCGTCCGCTGAGTGACGCCGATGACACGTCGGAGGCGCCCCGAGGGGCGCACGTGGTCGTGGTGATCGGCACCGGGTCGTCCTGACCCCGCACCCGCCGTTCGCCGACGCCCGCGGGCCGTCGGCGGCGGGTGAGCGGACTACTTCACGTTGACCGCGTGGCTGACCTTCGGGATTCCGCCGATCGTCGCGGGGATCTTGCGTGACGTCAGCGTCGCCCGCAGCGTCTTCGCGTTGCCGAGGTCCACGAAGATCCCGGCACGGACCACGAACATGTAGCGCTTCAGCGTGGAGTTCCACTCGCTGCGCACGATGGTCTTCTTGAAGCCCTTCTTCCGCGTCAGCGCCAGACGCGTGCGTGCGTCCTTGATGCGGCGGAAGGAACCGGCGTTGACCTGGTACTTCGGCACCTGCACCACCTGGCGGTCCGCCGCCGGGTCCGTGTAGCCCGCGGCGATGTATTCGACGATGCCGGCACCGATGGCCTCGGCCATCCGCTGCCGGACGTTGGCATCGGCCAGGAGGAGGGCCTCGCTGGGATTGGTGATGAACGCGCCCTCCAGGAGGACCGCGGGCATGTCGGTGTTCCTGAGGACGTAGAAACCGGCGCTGCGCACCCCGCGGTCCGGCCGCATTGCTTCGCCAGCGCCTTGGCCTGCGCACCGGCGTAGTAGTACTGGTAGGTCTCGGTGCCCGATGTCGTCGCCGACAGGGCGTTCTCGTGGAGGGAGACGAAGAGCGACGCGCCGGCGTCGTTCGCGATCTTCACACGTGCCCGCAGATCCGCCCCCTCGGTGGTGTAGGGGACGTCGCCGCCGGCATTGTCGGTGGTGCGGGTCATCAGGGTGGCCAGGCCCTGCGCCTGCAGGTACGCGTTCAGCCGCTGTCCCACGTCCAGGTTGACGTCCTTCTCGAGGATCAGCGTCCGCCCGTCGGCGTCGATGCGCGCCGGGAGGCCCGTGGCCGTGCCCGCCGGCAGCACGCCCTTGGCGCCGGAGTCAGCGCCGCCGTGTCCCGGGTCGATCGCCACCAGCGCGGCCGCCTGTGCGAGCGACGGCGCGAGGACGATGAGTGCCAGTGCGATGAACAGACGGCGAACCACGGCTCAGCCTCCGGAGATGCTCAGGTCGGGGAAGTCGGTACGGGTGAAACCACGCGTCCAGTCGAACTGCGACCCGGCGGGCGCGGTGGCCTGCCCGTCCACCGTGACGAAGACGCGTTCGACGCCGGCCGCCTGGGTGGCGGTGAACACGAGCGGGCCGAGGACGGAGATCTCGGCCGTCGAGCCGCCGGACGGGTACCCGTCGAGGAACGCGCTGTTGAGATTGACGTATGCCGCGCCACCGCGGACGTCCGTGCCGATGATCTGCGTCCCCGCGGGGAGCGCCCGGACGCCGTCCGCGGCCTCCGGGCCGTCGGCCAGCGCGACGAGCGCCGCGCGGAGCGGTGACGAGGCGTCGACCGTGTGCTGCTCCACCACGAGGCCGGTGCCGGCGTCGTTCATGAAGTAGACGGTCGCGGACCGGGCCTCGGTGCCCGGAGTCCGGTCCGTCGTCGATGTGGTGTCGGTCGTCGTGGTCATCACGGTGGCGGAACCGTCGGCCTGGGTGGACGATGTGCCCGAGTCCCCGCATCCGGCCACGAGAAGCGCGGCTGTCACAGCACCGAGGACGAAGACGTGTCGGTACTTCGGTTGCGGGTGTCTCTTCGGCACGGTCGGTCTCCCAGTGTAGGTGCGTCGATCCGATCATCGGTCGGCTTCACAAAAAGATGACCCTCTCATGATGTCCGCCGCAAAGACGCGGGAACACGGGCATCCACGACCAACGGGTGGAGTAGTCTGACGCAGATCCGGTCGCCCCTGGAGAACCCGGGGTCCACCGGCCCGACATCATCGAGACGCACGGAGGAAACGTGGCGCTGATCAGCGGAATCGACACGGTCTACTACCGGGTCTGCAACATGAACGCCGCGATCGCCTTCTATGAAGGCGTCCTCGGACTGACATTGAAGAACCGCGCGGGCAACGACTGGGCGGAGTTCACGATCGGGAACAGCGAGCTGGCACTCGAAGGTGAACTGGCCACGCGTCCCCATCAGGGCGGCGCCACCGTCGTCTTCCACACCGAGGACATCGACGCCCTCGACGCCACGCTGGTCGCGAACAACGCCCTGAAGCGCGATGTGGAGGACCTCGAGCACTCCAAGCTCCTCGAGTTCTACGACCCGGACGGCAACCGCCTCATCGCGATGCAGGCCTCCGCCTGACGACTCCCGGGCGGGCGCCCTCGACGCAGGGGCCCGCCCGGACCTCCTCCGCACGGGGGCGGTGCGGGCGCCGGGCAGCCGTCAGATGCTGCGTTCGATGCTCACGCCGCTGACGCGCGAGACCTCCACGAGGAAGCCCTCGACGTCCTCCACACTGATCGCGACCCGCTGCGTCCGCCAGGGGAGCGGGGTCCGGACGGAGAGCGGCTCCGTCAGAGTGATCAGGGCCAGCGTGCCGCTGCCCGTGGTGAACGCCACCATGCGACGGGCGAAGCGGACGCCGAAGCCGCCCCACCACGGCCAGTGCAACGTGGAGAGCGATCGGATCGTCCGGACCGGGACGGTGGCAGCGCCGAGGATGCCGAGACGAACCCGCACGGCGTCATCGTCGACGACGGCGAACACGTCGCCGCGTACCATCGGCCACAGGAATCGGCTGGCACCCCCGCGCTGAAGACGGAATCGACGCTCCATGGCACCAGTCTCCCACGTGGGACGCACCGGGCACGTGCCGGCCGGCGGCAGAACCGATCGCACGGGCACCGTGCGGTCTCCGCCGTTCCGGTGCGACGGCCCGGGACGGGTGACTCCACGGGGTCGCGGAGGGCGGGGGGGGGCGTGCCCGCCGTGGATCCGGGGCGGACGATCCGTCGCCGGCCCGGCCGGCCACCGGCCGGCGACGGGAACCCCGGTCCGCCCGTCCGGGACCCCCGAGGACGCGTCCGCGCCGCCGGGGAGCACGTTCCGCGCCGTGAGACCGTGCTATCAACCATCTGACGTCCATCCACGACATCCCGCCGAGGAGTCCCATGTCCGCCCCTCCCGTCATGATCATCACCGGTGCGTCCAGCGGTATCGGGGCGCAGACCGCACGACGCGCGGTCCAGGAGGGCCACCGGGTGGCACTGCTCGCCCGAAGCCGCGATGCCCTGGACGAGCTCGCGACGGATCTCGGCGGTGCCGGTACGGCCCTCGCGGTCCCGTGTGACGTGACCGAGTGGGACGAGGTCCAGGCAGCGGTCGAGACGGTCCTCGCGACGTTCGGCCGCATCGACGTGGTGTTCGCCAACGCCGGGTTCGGCGCGAAACGCGGCGTGCTCTCGGAGTCGCCGGAGCACTGGCGCTCGATGGTGCTCGTCAACGTCCTCGGACCGGCACTCCTCATCCGGGCGACCGTCGCCGCCCTGGAGGAGGCGAAAGGGCATTTCCTGATCACGGGATCGGTCGCCGGCCACGTCACCGTCCCCGGATCTCTCTACGCGGCCACCAAGCATGCGGCCGTCGCCTACGGCGAGTCTGTCCGGAAGGACCTCCTCGCACGCGGTATCCGGGTCACGGTCGTCTCACCCGGCAACGTCGAGACCCCCTTCTTCGACACACCGCCGGCCGTCGCCCTGACACCCGACGACGTGGCCCGTGCGGTGATGTTCGCGGTCGGTCAGCCGGCGCACGTGGGCATCAACGAGATCGTCATGCGCCACCGGGACCAGGAGATCTGATCTCCGGCGAGGATCCGGCGTCGATGCGACGGCGGACCCCTCCGGGAAAGGCAGTGCGCCCCACACCCCGGACAGCGGGTGTGAGGCGCACAGACCTCGGTCGAAGAGGGCCGGTTCTAGCGGGCCGTCTTCTTCACCTTGGCCACCGCGGCGACCTTGGCCGTCGGGGCCGACAGCTTTCCGGCCTTCCGGAAGCCCGTCTTGGAACCGATCACCCTGACGGTGATCCGCTTGCCCTTCTGGCGGGAGGTCGGCGTGAAGACACGCTTCGTCGCGCCCTTGATGGCCTTGCCGTCAGCGAACCACTGGTACGTGAACTTCGTACCGGCGGTCCAGCTTCCCGGCTGGGCCGGGAGGAGCTCATGATGGCGCTCACTCCTGTCGTCGGCAACATTTCCGCGGTCGCCGCGCACAAGCGTCGAACATCAAAGGGGCAGGCTGGTCCCGCTTGAGAGTCGGGATGGCTAGGATAGTTCGGA
>CALMEC010000480.1 GCA_937862675.1 uncultured Actinomycetes bacterium | reverse complement strand
AAACGCCGTTCGTCACCGACGCCGGCTTCACGGTGACCGAGGCGCGTACGCCCTTCGTGACGTTCTTCGCCGCAGTTCCGACGACCACCGGTGCGTTTGTCCTCAGGCCGAGGAGCCTCCCGGGAACGACCAGCTTCACCGTCGCACGTCCGTTCGCCGCCGCCGGGCGGATCGACACGGAGATGCCTTTCGACACGGCGTTCGCCGCCGTCACGCGCGCCGGGGCACCCACCGCGACCCGCGCCAGCTGTGCGGGCGTGAGCACCGGTGGAGCAGACGGACCGGGTGCTGTCGGGGAATCCGGCGTCACGGGTGTCGTGGGCGGGTTGGTGCCGTCGAGATCCGAATCGAGGAACCACCGCATCTGCCGGCTTGTGATCGTCCCCGCCCAGGTGTAGCTGGTGATCAGGGGCGGCTGCGTGTAGACGTCAACGACTCCGGGGGGCATGGACGGTGTGTCCATGAGGTTGATGTCCATGACGATCCTGCGCGTCGCCGAGACGGACACGGCAGGGCCGACGTCGATGGTGAGCCGTCCGATGAGAAGCTCGGAACGGCCGACGATGCCGGACGTGTCGACCGGCATCATCACGCCGGTCGTGCTGTAGAGCCGAAGCTGTGCGGTGCTCCGCCCGTCGGAGTTCCGCCGGATGTTGTTGATGTAGACGGGTTTCGGGAGATCCTTCGCCTCCGGGCTGTCATCGCGCATGTCGAGCCCATCGATCGGCGTGAAGGAGACGAAGGTCGAGTGACGGGACCCCAGATTGAAGTCGAGGCCACGCAGGAGGCGCGGGCTTCGGAAGCTGCTCTGATCGGCGACCGGATCGCGGTTCTCGACGAGGTAGACCGGGACGTCGACCTGGCCGGTCTTGCTGAAGGTCAGTGCATCGGCCTTGATGTCCACGGTGACAGATCTCACGGCACTTGCGGACGCGGGCAGTGCGATCAGGCCGGCGAGTGCGGTAGCCGCACCGAGCCATCGGACGATGCGACGCCTGCCTCCCGCAACGACACCCAGACCTGCATGGACCATCCTCATTGACCACCCTCCCGTTTCGGGATCGCTGCGACGGTTGAAGTGCAGAAACCTACATGTCCGGCGATCGAGGAACCGGCGCGTCCAACCCGCCTCGTCCGCATCGACCGGAGTCCGGCACACGAACGCGGACGATCCGTACCGGTCCTCCATGACCGGCGCGCGAGGAGACATGCCTGGAGAGGCGTGCCTCCGGGGCATCGGGGCCAACGGCGCCACGGGACCCTCAACCCGGACACGCACCGGAAGCACGTGGGATAGTGGGTCGCATGGACGCGGACGGCGCCCCCACCCTCGTCGTCGAGGGACTCTGCAAGACCTTCGGCGATCTCCAGGCCGTGCGGGACGTCTCGTTCACCATCGCGCCGGGTGAGACCTTCGGCCTGCTCGGCCCGAACGGCGCCGGGAAGACCACCGCCATCTCGATGATCTGCGGCCTGCTCGACCCCGACGCGGGATCGGTCACCGTCTGCGACACACCGATCCGCATCGGATCGACGAAGGGCCGTCGCCACATCGGATACGTGCCGCAGGAACTCGCGATCTATCCGGACATGAGCGGACGCGACAACCTCCGCTTCTTCGCGCGGCTCTACGGCATCCGCGGGGCCGCAGCGAAGACGCGCATCGACGCCGTGCTGGACGTCGTCGGCCTGGCCGACCGCGCGGACGACGTGGCCAAGGAGTACTCGGGGGGCATGCAGCGACGGCTCAACATCGCGGCCGGCATGCTCCACCAGCCGTCGCTCCTCATCCTCGACGAGCCGACCGTCGGCATCGACCCGCAGAGCCGCAACGCCATCCTGCAGGCGGTCGCCAACCTGGGCGACGAGGGCATGAGCGTCCTCTACACCACGCACTACATGGAGGAGGCGGAGCGCCTCTGCCGGCGCGTGTCGATCATGGATCACGGCGTGATCCTCGCGACCGGGACCCGTCGCGAGCTCATCGCCACCGTCGGGGAGCACGACACCGTCGGCATCACGATCGTCGGCGACCCGGCGGCCGCGGCCACCGCCGCGGCGAGCGCCCCGGGCGTGACGGAGGCGTCGCACGCCGCCGACAACCGCATCGACGTCGTCGTGGATGCCGCATCCGCACGCCTCCCGGACCTGCTCCAGCGCATCGCCGCCACCGGCGTCACGATCCAGGAGGTCGAGGTCCGCGAACCCAGTCTGGACACCGTCTTCCTCCACGTCACCGGAACGGCGCTGCGGGACTGAACTGTTTGACGACGGCGACCGACACCCGGCCGACACCCGCCCGTCCTGCGTCCCACGGGCTCCCCGTGCATCCTCCGGTGGCGGAGATCGCGCATGTTTGACATCTTCGTCCGGGACATCCTCGCCCGGCTGCGTGACCGGTCGGCACTCATCCTCGGCATCGCCGCGCCCCTCGTCCTCATCCTCATCCTCGGCGGACTCGCCCCCGGGCCCGACATCGAGAAGGACCAGCCGCTCGGCGTGGTGCTCCCTGCCCCGCCCACGGCCGTGGGCACCCTTCTCACCGATCAGGTCGCACCGCTGCTGAAGCAGGAGCGGATCGCGGTGCTCACCGAGTACCCGACGCAGGAGAAGGCCGCCCGCGCCGTCGAGGACGAGGACATCGACGCCGCACTGATCGTGGGGGTCCCCGACGCGCGGGGTCGCCAGACGATCACCGTCCTCGCCCCGAACGGCCACCCCATCGACACGGCCGTGGCGATCGGCATCGCCGACGGGGTCACCGCACAGGCGAATGCCGTCACCAGCGTCGTCGGTGCCATCCGCCTCCTCACGCCGGACGCCGCGCCACCGGATGCCGCCACGGTGTCAGCGCAGCTCGCCACCGCCACCCCGACGGTGACCGTCGCGAACGACAGCACCTCCGGCGGCCTAACCCCCGAGACGCGGGTCGCGGCCGGGATGGCGACATTCTTCCTCTTCTTCACCGTCCAGTTCGGCCTGCTCGGGCTGCTCTACGAGCGGCGGGTGGGGACACTCGCGCGTCTGCTCGCGGCGCCGATCACGCCCCGCCAGGTCCTCGTCGCGAAGCTCCTCGTCAGCTACGTACTCGGCGTGCTCAGCATGACCGTCCTGATCGTGGCGGCGCGCCTCATCATCCACGCCCACTTCGGATCGCCGCTCGGAGTGGCCCTCCTGGTCCTCAGCGGTGTGGCCGCTGCCACCGCCACGGTCACGCTCGTCGTCGGCGTCGCCCGGACACCCGAGCAGGCGGGGATGGCGCAGAGCATGGTCGCGCTGCTGCTGGGAATCCTCGGCGGCTCGTTCTTCTCCCTCGCACGGTCGGGTGACTTCGGCGCCGCCATCACCCGGCTGGCCCCGCACTACTGGTTCAGCGAGGGCCTGACGCGCATCAGCGGAGGGCAGTCGTGGACCGCCGTGGCGGGCCCCGTCGGGGTCCTGCTCCTGTTCACCGTCGTCATCGGTGTGCCCGGGCTCATCCTGGCGCGACGGACGGTGAAACCGTGAACGCCGTCCTCGCCATCATCGCCGCCAACCTCCGGCGCATGCGGAACGACCGCTCCAACATCTTCTTCGTGGTCGTCCTGCCACTTCTCATCGTTGTGACGCTCGGCCTGGCGTTCGGCGGTGACACCAATGTGAAGCTCGGCGTGGTGGACCCCGTGCGGAACACCGCGACCCGTGACGTCCGTGCCGCGATCTCCGGTACCGACGAGGCCGCGGCGGAGACCCTGCCCGACACCTCACGCCTGCGCCACGATGTCGCACGCGGCGTCCTGGACGGCGGCTGGTATGTCACCCGGTCGGGAGCCGGCGACGACGAGACCACCGTCATCACGTGGGTCTCCGGCACGACCGGCAACGACATCCCGATGCAGAACGTGGCCATGAGCGCCGCCCGTGTCGCGTCCGACCGGGCGGAGGCCGTGCGGATCGTGACGCGGACAACCGGTGCCGACCCCGCCGCGGCGACACGGGCGGTCGACCGGGCATCGGCCTCGGGACCGCGGGTGGAACGCGCGACGACGACCGTGGGCTCCGACAAGGCCAACGAGGACTCCACATCGATCCGCGCCGTCCTCGCGGGCAGTCAGCTCAGCCTTTTCATCTTCTTGACATCATTGATGGGGGCGTCCTCGCTGCTCACCAGCCGGCAGTACGGCGTGACCCGGCGCACCCGCGCCGCACCGGTCTCGGTCCCCCAGATCATCGCGGGCGAGGCGCTCAGCCGCTACATCGTCGCGATCATCCAGGCGGCCGTCATCCTCCTGGGCAGCACCCTCTTCTTCGGCATCGACTGGCACTCGCCGCTCGCCGTGATCCTGCTGTGTGCCGCGATGGCCCTGGTCGGAAGCGGTATCGCGATGATCCTGGGGACGCTCGGGCGGAGCGAGCAGCAGGTGAACGCCATCTCACTCCTGGCCGGTCTCGCACTGGCCGCTCTCGGCGGTTCCATGCAGCCGCTGGAGTTCTTCCCGGACGTCATGCGCACCGTCGCCTTCTGCGTGACCCCCCACGCGTGGATGAACAACGCGCTCTGGCGGATCCTGATCGACGGAAAGGGCTTCTCCGCCGCCGTGCCCGCGATACTCGTCCTCTCGGCGGCGGGACTCGTCCTGATCGCGGTCGCCTCCCGGCTCCTGGCGCGGCGACTTCGCGCGATGTGACGATCAGGGCGTCATCGGACACGGGGAACACGGTCCCCGGGCGCGGTCTCACGTGGGCGTGCGTCAGCCCACGGCCACGCCGGTGAGTGAGCCCACGGCGTATGTGAGCGCCATGACCAGTGCCCCGCCGGCGATGTTCCGTCGCACCGCCGGGTGCTTCGGCGCGCCGCCGAGGTGCGCACTGACCGCGCCGGTGAGCGCGACGCCGACCAGCACCGCGACGAACGTCAGTCCCAGGCGCAGGTCCGACGAGGACAGGAGGATCGCCAGCAGCGGGATCGCCGCGCCGACGACGAACGAGACGAACGACGCGAACGCCGCCTGCCACGGGTTTGTGAGGTCATCCGGATCGAGGTGGAGCTCGGCATCCAGATGCGCGGCCAGCGAATCGCGTTCGGTCAGCTCGAGGGCGACCCGCCGGGCGAGATCCGGTGAGAGTCCCTTCGCCTGGTAGAGGCCGGTCAGCTCATCCAGTTCCTCGTCCGGCATCTCGTCGAGCTCGCGCGCCTCCAGCGCGATGAGCGCGCGCTCCGCGTCCCTCTGCGTGCTCACGGACACGTACTCGCCGACAGCCATCGACAGCGCGCCGGCGAGCATGCCCGCGACGCCCGCGACGAGGAGGTCGCTGCGCTGCGCGGTGGCACCGGCGACCCCGACGACGATGCCGGCCGTCGAGACGATGCCGTCGTTGGCGCCCAGGACACCGGCCCGCAGCCAGTTCAGGCGACCACCGGTGCCCCGGTCGTGCGGTTCGGGGCGCGTCGTGTGCGTCGGGGCGACGGAGCTCACGGATGTCAGTCCGACGATTCGCCGGGCGTGAAGTCGAGTGACGCCGAGTTGATGCAGTAGCGGAGGCCGGTGGGATTCGGTCCGTCCGGGAAGACGTGGCCGAGGTGGGCACCGCACTTGGCGCAGGTGGCCTCGACGCGGACCATCCCGTGGCTCGTGTCCTGGTGTTCCGCGACGCCGTCGTCCTGGATCGGCTGGTAGAAGCTGGGCCAGCCGCTGCCGGACTCGAACTTGGTGTCGCTCGAGAAGAGCGGCTCGTCGCAGACGACGCACCGGTAGGTGCCGGCCTCGTGGTTGTCCCAGTAGACGCCCGTGAACGCCTGCTCCGTCCCGGCCTGCTGGGTGACGGCGTACTGCTGGGGTGTGAGACGCTCGCGAAGTTCCGCGTCGCTGGGGATTCGCTTGTCGGACATGGGTCTCCCTTCACTGTGGCGCCGGTGAGCGGCGCCTCTTCACGGTAGCGCAGGCGACGTCCTCGGGTTCCCGACCATGACGTCGCGCCGCGGAGAGACCCGGAGCCGGGCACACGGATCCTCGGCGCGGCAGAATCGGATCACTGCGGTGGACCGCCCGAAACGCACGATCGCGTGCCACCGCACGCACTGCACGACGTCACGGAGGTCCTTCCATGAAGCCATTGGAGATCGCGGCGCTCGGACCCGGACGACCACCACTCGACGCTGCTCTGGACAACACCGTGCGGCTGGAGGAGGTCGGCTACGACGCGCTCTGGTATTCGGACCACTTCCTCCACTGGTTCCCGCCGGGCGTGTGGACACCCGATGTGACGCCCCTGGCCGGCATGATGCGATCGCCCCATGTGTTCCTGGACCCGATGGTCCTCATGGGCGCGGTGGGTGCGCGCACCGAGCGCATCCGGATGGGGACCGGTGTGACCGATGCCATCCGGCGGCATCCGGCGGTGCTGGCGCAGTCGTTCCTCACGCTGGACCACATCACGAAAGGCCGGGCGATGCTGGGCATCGGCGTCGGAGAGGCCGAGAACATCCTCCCGTTCGGCCTCCCGTACGACCGACGTGCGTCGCGGCTCATCGAATCGCTCGAGATCATCCGCCTGCTGTGGTCGACGACGGAGCCGGTCGACTTCGACGGCGACTTCTGGTCGCTGGACCAGGCGATCCTCGGCGTCGAGCCGTACGGGGACCGCCCGCCGGAGATCTGGATGGCCGCGCACCGGCCCCGGGTCCTCCGAGCCGCGGGACGGCTTGCCGACGGCTGGCTGCCCATCTTCCTGGACGCCGACGAGTACGGCCGGGCACTGGGCGAGCTGCGCGGAGCCGCCCGCGACGCAGGTCGCGACGGCGATGCGATCACGGCGGGCATGTACATCTGGATCGTGGTCGACGAGGACCGCCGCGAGGCCGAACGGCTCATCAACTCCACACTGCTTCGCATGATCGCGCTGACGGCCCCTTCCGAGGAGTACGCCGCCGCGGGGGTCGAGTCACCGGTCGGCGACTGGGGCCTGCTGCACTACGTCCCCACCGAGCTCACCCGGGAACAGGGGCTCGCCGCTGCGGCGGCCGTGCCGGAGGAGGTGCTTCGCCGCTACTTCTTCTGGGGCACCCCGGACGACATCGTCGACCGGCTCCGCCCCTTCCGCGAAGCCGGACTGGAACACGCCTACCTCGTCAACATCACCTCGCTCGCGGATCCGGCGAAGGCGGCCTCGTCCGCGGCGCTCACGGACGACATCATGCGGACGCTGCGCACCTTCAACTGAGATGCCCGTCGGGCGCCGGGGCCATCCCGGCGCCCGACCCGACTCACGGAAAGACGCCGGCGGCGCCGCCGTCTCGGGGTCCCCCGCCCCGCGCCCTTGTCCCCGCGGACGATGCGCCCCTATTCGGTGTTCGGCCGGCAATACACGCCGATGTCGCAGCTCGAGCCGTATCG
>CALMEC010000479.1 GCA_937862675.1 uncultured Actinomycetes bacterium | reverse complement strand
GTGCCTCTTGTGCCGCGCTCCCCCCGTGGGCTCATCCGGATCATCGCGCTGGCGCTGCTCGAGCTCGTGGGGCAACTGGAACACGACCGCCACGCCGCACGGCGCCGGATCATCGCGCTGGAGGAGCGCGTCGCCGCCCTCGAGGCACGGGACCCCGACGACCGCTAGGAGCCGCCCGGTGCAGGTCACGTTCGTGGTCCAGCGATACGGACCCGATGTCATCGGGGGCGCCGAGGGCCTCTGCCGGTCGACGGCTCGGGCTCTCGCGGCCCGGGGACACTCCGTTCATGTCATAACGACGACAGCACACGAGTATCTGCACTGGACGCCCCAGGACGACGCGGGCCGGTCCGTGGAGGACGGGGTGACGATCTCCCGGCACCATGCGGAGCACCCTGACCCGGCACGGGCCGCCGACCTCACCGCGACCATCGCAACCGGAGGCGGAACCCCCGAGATCGAACGTGAGTGGGCTCTCGCCCAGGGACCGATCAGCCGGACCCTGCTCCGAGAGATCGCGGACACGACCGGTCCCGTGGCGCTGTGGACCTACCTCTACGCCACCAGCCAGCTCGCGGCACCGCTCACACGCGGCCGCAGCATCCTCGTGCCCACCGCGCACAACGAGGCGCAGATCCGCTTCGGCCTGACCCGGGGCGTCATGAACACCGTGGCGGGCTTCGCGTTCCTCACGCCGGAGGAGCGCACACTGGTGGACGACTACTTCGACCTGCGCGGACGGCCCTCCGAGATCGTCGGCGCCGCACTCCCGGCGAAGGGCCGCGACCTCGGCGAGGGCGTGGGCGAGGTCCCCGTCGCAGGGCCGTACGTGCTGTACGTCGGCCGCATGGACCCCGGCAAAGGCGTCGGCGAACTGGCCGGCCATCACGCGCACTACCGACGTCATGGGGGTACGGCGCGACTGGTGTTCGCCGGCCCCGGCGACCCGCCCCCCGACCTGCCCGACTGGGCCGTGCACCTGGGCCGCGTCAGCGACACGACACGCACCGCGCTCCTCACCCATGCCATCGCACTCGCCATGCCGTCGCGCAACGAGAGCTACTCACTGGTGCTGCTGGAGGCCTGGCGCGAGGGCTGCCCCACCGTCGGGACCGGGCATTCGGCCGTCATCACCGGACAGACCGCACGAAGCGGAGGCGGTTTCGTCTACCGCACCCCCGACGAGTACGCGGCGGCGGTCCGGGCGATTGAGAGCGACGGCACGCTCCGTCAGCGGCTGGGCGAATCGGGCCGGCAGTGGGCGGCCGAGCAGACCTGGGAACAGGTCGCCGGTCGCTGGGAGGCACTCGTCACCGCGATCGGCACCCCGGCGCCCCCGGCCGGCTGAAACACGCGACCGCAGCCACCGCACCCCCGGCGTCGCATCGACTCCGGGCCGCGCCAGGGAGACGGAGTGGCCCGCCGGCCGCTTCAGCCAATTCCGGATGCTCGGCAGAGCAGACCTGGGAACAGGTCGCCGGTCGCTGGGAGGCACTCGTCACCGCGATCGGCACCCCGGCGCCCCCGGCCGGCTGAAACACGCGACCCAGCCGCCGCACCCCCGGCGTCGCATCGACTCCGGGCCGCGCCAGGGAGACGGGGGTGGCCTACGGGCTGCGCTTCAACCAGTGCCGGATGCTCCGCAGGCCGCCCAGCTGCGCCTTCGCACGATCCCGCGTACTGCCCTCCGCCGCCTCGCGCAGGACCTTCTCGACCTCGCGCGCCGAGCGGTCCCAGCTGAACTCGGAGGCCTGCTCATAGCCGGCGCGACGCATGCGCTCACGTTCGGCGTCGGACCCGAGCACGTCGCGGAGCTGCTTGGCGAGCGCCGGGGCGTCCCCCGCGGGGAAAAGACGTCCGGCACGACCCACGGCCGCGGGAAGCGCACCGGCACGGGCCGCGATGACCGGCGTGCCGGACGCCATCGCCTCGATCAGCGGCAGCCCGATCCCCTCGGCCGTCCCGGCGAGCACGACGCACATCGCCGCCCGGTAGACCGCGGGAAGATCGGCCTCGTCCACGAAGCCGGTGGGATGCAACCGATCGGCGACACCGATCATGCGGGCCATCGACCGCAGGCTCTCCTCCGCCGGACCCGCGCCGGCCAGGACCAGCCGCGGCGCGATCTCGGCGGGAAGCGACGACACCGCCCGGACGAGCGTGGGCAGGTCACGCCGCGAGCGGAGGCTTCCCACATGGAGGATGCTGCCCTCGATGACCCCGTACGAGGAACGGACCCGCTCGACCGCCTCCTCACCGGAATCCTGGAAGAAGCACTCGTCCACACCGGTCGGCACCACACGGATGCGGTCCTCGGCGATGCCGAGCCGACGGCGGATCATCCCCGCGGCGTGATCCGACAGCGTCGCGATCAGCGCCGCACGCCCCAGGGAGACAGCGCTCGTCGCGACCGACCGGACGCGCGAGTCGCCGCCCGACTCCGGCTCGGCCTCCCAGTCGGCGACGTCGTGCAGGACGAGGACCATCGGGCACGGCGAGATCAGGGGAAGGCCGACGTTGGCCGGCGAGAGGAGCACGTCGGCGTCGACGTTGCGAAGAAGGGTCGGCAACGCCACATGGTCCTTAGCACCGGCTCGCGCGGCGCTGATGTGGTGGACCGGGACGGAGAGCGAGTGGATGTCGCCCTGGGCGAAGGGGATCACCACCACGGAGTCCCGCTGCGCGAGCGCCTCCGTGATGCCGAGGGCGAAGCGGGCGACACCGCCGCGATCGCCCTCCGTGACCGAGCGCAGGTCGATCGCGACGCGCAGGGGATCGGTCATCGCGGCACCACCGGACCGATGAGGTCCTCCTGCGCCCGCTGCACGCGGGTGATCAGCGGGTCGCCGACGAGTACGTCACCGAGCCGTGCCGCAAGCGTCACACGGATGAGATCCAGCGCCTCCGCCAGACGAGCCGAAGGGACGCGCACGGTCGTCCGCACGGCGTGGATCTCATTCCCCATATCGGTGACCTCCTCATCGTGTGGTTTGCCGATGATCTCACCCGTGCCCTCGGCAAGTCGTGCCATGTCCGCGATCCCCTCCCGCGTCGCTTCCACGTCGCGCGTCAGGACCGTGATCAGCATGCTTGCCTGGACGGACCGCTGATGCGTGACCGCGGATATCTGTCCGTTCGGGATGTAGACACGTGAGCCGTCCGGGAGATGGATGACCGTCGTTCTGACGCCAAGCTCCTCCACGGTCCCGGTGATCTTGGACGGCTCCACGGTGATGACATCCCCCACCCCGTACTGCCCCTCGAACAGGATGAAGAAGCCGGCGATCACGTCGGTGAGGAGCCGTTGCGTCGCGAATCCCACCATGACCGCGAGGAGCGCGCCGCCTCCCAGCGCCCCCACGCGACCTGCACCGGCCAGGATGACGACGACCGCGACGACGGCCACCACGAGAACCGCGTACCGCAGCACCGTTGCCAGGAGCGCCACCGCCGTGCGCCGCTGCTGCCACTTGACGGGGTCCTGACTCTGCCCGGCGGTCCGCTCGGCTCGCGGCACGATGGCGCGGATGAGCGGGAAGAGGATGACCGCCACGCCGACGGTGATGGCGATCAGCGCCGCCTTCTCCATCCAGCCGCTGAGGCCGAACGTGGATGCCGTCATCCCCATCACCGGCGTCAGTCTAACCGAGCCGAATCCGTCTCCCGCCGCGACGGGAGACGGACGTCAGAGGATGTTCAGATAGCGGTCGATCTCCCAGGGGGTCACCTGGCCGCGGTTCTCGCTCCACTCGCGCCGCTTCAGGTCGACGAGCCGCTCATGCACGTGCTCACCGAACGCCCGCAGCAGTAACTCGCTCTCGGCGCCGATCTCGACGGCCTCGCCCAGCGACTCGGGGAGCGACTCGATGCCGACGCGCTCCCGCTCCTCGTGCGTGAGGTCGTAGAGGTTCGTGTCCATGGCGTCCGGCAGCTCGTACCCGTGCTCGATGCCGTCCAGACCGGCGTGGAGGAGCGCGGCGAACGTCAGGTACGGGTTGCACGCCGGGTCGGGGCAGCGGATCTCCACGCGAGCGCTCTGCACGCGATCCGGACGCAGGACCGGCACGCGCATCAGCGCCGAGCGGTTGCGGCGGCTCCACGCGACATGGAGGGGAGACTCGTAGCCGGGGACCAAGCGCTTGTACGAGTTTACCCACTGGGCGAACACCACCGACATCTCACGGGCGGCGCGCAGCTGATCCGCGATGAACTGCTTCGCGGTCGCCGAGAGGAAGAGCTCGTCCGACGGGTCGTGGAACGCGTTCTCCCCGTCGCGGAAGAGGCTCTGGTGGGTGTGCATCCCGTTGCCGTTGGCGTTCGAGATCGGCTTGGGCATGAACGTGGCGTAGTACCCGTGCTTGTGCGCGATCTCCTTGACCACGGTGCGGTAGGTCATCACGTTGTCGGCCATGGCCAGCGCGTCGTCGTAGCGCATGTCGATCTCGTGCTGCGACGGACCGACCTCATGGTGGGAGTACTGCGTGCGGATCCCCATCGCCTGCAGAGCGATCACCGTCTCGCGGCGGACGTCACTGGCGGCGTCCAGGGTGGTGAGGTCGAAGTAGCCGCCCGTGTCGAGCGGGGTCGGATCGTCCTGGCCCTTCACGTAGAAGTACTCGAGGTCCGGGCTGACGGCGAACAGGTCGAAGCCCATCCGCTCGGCACGCGCGAGGGCCCTCCGCAGGACGTACCGCGAGTCGCCCTCGTAGGGCTGGCCGCCCGGCAGCAGGATGTTGCAGAACATCCGCGCGACCGCCTGCTCCTGCGGACGGTAGGGGAGCACGGTGAACGTCGCCGGGTCGGGCATGGCCACCATGTCCGACTCCTCGATGGCGTTGAAGCCGGTGACGGAGGAGCCGTCGAACCGCATGCCGCGCTCGAGCGCCGAGGCGACGTTCTCGCTGGTCGTGGCGAAGCTCTTGAGCTGCCCGAGGATGTCCGTGAACCACAGCCGGACGAACTTCACGTCGCGATCACGGATGCTCGCGAGTACCTCTTCCGTTGACACGAAGCCCCCTCCAATGCGTCGCCGTGCGGTGCGACGCTATCAAGCGCGCACGCACAGACCCCCATGACGTGCGAAACTTGCGGCGTGCCATCGCGAACGACACGAGCCGCCTCCGGGGCCTCCGCTCCGACACTGGGCGACCTCCTGACGGCCCCGGCGTTCCGTGCAACCCGCGTCATCCCGAGCGACGCGCCGCTGGACCAGCCGTTCTCCGCCGTCGCACCCGTCGAGGACGGGGCGACGCCCGCACCCGGGACGGTGCTCCTCGCCCCGAACGGCGTACCCGAGTCGATGCCGGACGAGGCCGTCGCCCTCATCTCGCGGACCGGACCGGCCACGCCGATCGGGATACCGGTCATCGTCATCGGACCCGACGCCGACTGGAACTCGGTCATCCAGGCCGTCGCCCATGCACTCGCCGGACCCGATCTGGCCCGCGCGGCGACCGCCCGCCGCGATCTGCGCACGGCCGTGCTGACCGGGGGCTCGTTCCCGGCCATCGCCCAGGTCGCGACCACGATGCTCGGACGGATGATCACCATCGTGGACGCGTTCCTCGACGTCGTCGGCGACACCGTGGACGACGAGGGACGCGCCGAGATGCTCATCGAGCGGATCGAGGAGGTCCGCCAGTCCCGGACGGCCGACACGATCGAGGGGTTCATGGCCGACGACATCGACGGCGGCCGGATCATCCCGGTCGAGGGGCCGATGGGCGCGACCGGCGCCATCATCGTGTGGGACGACGACGGCATCGATCCCGACAGCGCGCTCATGGGAGAGGTCATCGTCGCGTGCGCCATCGAGAGCGCCCGTGAGCAGGCGCGGGTGGACGCCGAGTCCCGGCTCCGCGGTGACCTGCTGGAGGAGCTCGCGACCGGCGAGGCCATGGACCGCGAGTCCATCATCCGCCGCGCGCGCCTGCTCGGCGCCGACCTCTCCCGCGGCGGCGTCGGGATGATCGGGATGCTCCACCACGACGACGACGAGGAACGCGAGGTCGACGACCGCACCGCACGGCGCTTCGTCAGCCACGTGCGCGCCGTGCTGGAGCTGCACTGGCCGCACGCGCTGTCCGACTGGAGCGGCGGCCGCCTCAAGATCCTCCTCCCAACCCCGGCCGACGTCGACTCCAGCGACGCCGTGGGCGACCTGGCCCGCGACCTGGCACGGCGCCTGCTGTCGGCGACGCGCGGCGCGGTGCCCGGACTCGCGGTGACCCTCGCCCTCTCACGCCATGCCGAGACCCCGGAGCGCCTCGGAGGCGCCCTCGACGAGGCCGAGCTGGCACTCACCATCGGCGAGCGGCTGGGCCGTGCCGGCGAGGTCGTGACGTTCGAGGAGACCGGTACCTACAAGCTCCTCTTCCAGATCTTCGCCGACCGGCCCGAGGAGCTGTCGTCGTTCTACGAGTCGACCCTCGCGCCACTTGTGGCCTATGACGAGCAGTACCAGACCGAACTGGTCGGCACGCTCGCGACCTATCTGGAGCTGGACGGGAACCTCGCGGCCACGGCGGCCAAGCTCTACACCCACCGCCACACGGTTCGCTACCGGCTGGACCGCATCGCCGAGCTGGCCGGCCTGGACGTCGGCCGCAGCGACGACCGTGAGAAGCTGTCGCTGGGTCTCAAGGCCATGCGGCTCCTGGGACGCACGGTGCGCACCGGCCCGGCCGTCGAGCGCACCGGCCGCTCACGCCGGTAGTTCCCGGAAGGGGTGCCGGCCGCCCCGGGAAGGGGCGCGTCAGATCATCCGTCCGAGACCGGGACCAAGCCGGCCACGACAGCCGGACGACGGATGCGGCGGACGATCACATGCGAATCGTCCGCCGCATCGCGCCGGGACCACGTCGACCGCCGGAGCGAACGCCATCGCACGTCGCCGGTCCCCTCACACATCGACGGCGTCTGCCGACGAGAACGGTGTGACAACATCCGCCGCATGAGAATGACCATTGGATTCCACGCGACCGAGTTCCACTGCCACCCCGTCGAGTTCGAGGTGCCGGAGGGGCAGGAACCGCCGGAGCCCGGCACCGAGCCCGCGGCGATGCTCGAGTTCCGGTCCGGCCCGAACATGGCGATGCACGTGCCCATCAGCCGCGGCGACGCGGAGGGGATGATGGGTGCCTTCACCCAGGCTGAGCCCATGCGCCAGCAGCTTCCGCCCGAGGCCCTCAACTGGCAGCCCGAGATCACGGGCCTGCCCAACGGGATGCTCTGGGTGCTCTCGCCCCAGCTCATCGGCATGTCGGTGACCCCGCCGCAGGACACCGAGGACGGCCTCGTCCCCCACTGGACGGTCGCCTTCCAGGACGCCGACGAGAGCGTCATCCAGGTCGCGGTGAGCGACGCCACGTGCGTCAGCATCATCCGCGCCCTCGCCCAGGTCTCCAACGGCGAGTTCGAGGGCGCCGACGTCACCGACGAGTAGTCATCGCGGGTGACGCGTCCGTCACGGACGTGTCACCCGCAGAGCCCCTCCCGCATCACCGCGGCAGGGGCATCAGGGCTAGTAGCGCCGGCGACTCGCCGCGGTGATCGCCATGACGGCGGCCGCCACCAGGATCGCGATCAGGAACTGGATGATCCAGGTGTCCACGCTCAGGGCCTTCGCGATCAGGCCACCGGCCACCGAACCCGCGATACCGGCGAGGATCGTCGCGCCGATGCCCACCCGGTCGGAGTCCTTGACCATGAACCGTCCGAGGAATCCGATGATGAGACCGCCGACCGCCCATCCGAGGGCCGACAGCAGGAGTCCCGCGATCCCGCTGACCGTCAGGAGGACGATGATGAGAACCACGAAGAACAGAGCGGTCATGTGAGAGACCCTTCCCGGCGTTGAGGACGTCCGGGGAAGAATGACACGCACGACCGGGACGAGACGGCCCGGCGGGCTCACCACCGGGATGAGGGCGCCCGGCGCGGACACCGGAATGGTGGCGGTCAGCTCGCCGTCGATGCGCGGCGTCCCCATCGGATCGACGAGACGCCCGTCGAGCGCGTAGGTCGGCCCCGCGGCATCGATGCGCACCGAGCCCTTGAAACGCACCGCGCCATCGGGCTCGGGCTTGGCGGTCGCAAAGCGTATCTCGTTCTGCTGTCCCGCTCCGAAGGTGCCGCGGAACTTGTAGGGCCCTTCCAGCGCCGGCGCGGACAGCTCGCCGTTCAGATCCTCGAGCCGCAGGCCCTGCCCGCCGTCGCTGCCGCGCAGCGTGACCGTTGCCTGCCTGAGCTTCAGCGATTGCAGCGAGATGTCGCGCGGCAGGTAGATCGACGCGGTGCTGCCCTGGCCCAGGCTCTGCCAGTTGCCGGCTCCCGACT
>CALMEC010000478.1 GCA_937862675.1 uncultured Actinomycetes bacterium | reverse complement strand
ATCGCCGGAGAGGTCGCTCCGCGGCCGACAGCCGGACGCGACGACGTTTGCGTCCTGGGTCCGGGAATAGGCTCCCCTGATGTCCCGGCTCCCCCGCATCGCCCCCGGCGGCACCGTCTCCTGGTGGCGGAGGGTCGGCCCCTGGCTCGGTATCGGGGCCAGTCCGGTGGCCCTGATGGTGGGTGGCGGCGTGGCCGACGGCAACGAACGCTGGTGGCTCCTGGCCTCCGTCCTCGCCGGTGCGCTCGCCCTGGCCCTCATCGCCCTGGCGCAGGGTGCCCTCGGTGCACGCACCCGCGCGCGTTTCCCCACGCTGGCCGCACGCACCCTCGGGGTCGGTGGCAGCCGTTTCATCGCATCCCCGGTGATCGTCGTCCTGATGCTGGGGTGGTACGGCTTCAACAGCGGGATCGCCGGCGACGGCCTCGCCCATCTGATCGGATCGCCGCGCTGGGTCGGCATCCTCCTGTTCGCCGCGGTCATGCTCGCCGTCGCGTGGAGGGGACTGAACGCCCTCAGCCTGGCCGCGCTCGTCGCCGGCATCGCCACCATCGTCCTGGCGGGCGACGGGCTGCGCCGCGCACTCGACGGGCATGACGGACCGCTCCTGGGAGACGGTGTGCCGGCCGGGAACCTCTCCTTCCTGACCGCGGTCACGATCATGGTGGGCTACGGTGCGGCCTTCGCCCTGCGCACGCCGGATTTCACCCATGACCTCCGGCGACCCCGTGACGTCGTCTGGTGCGCCGGGATCGGGCTCTTCCTCCCGCTCGTGCTCTTCGCGCTGGCGGGAGCGATCCTGCGCCTGGCGACCGGGAGCTGGGACCTGGTCGAGGTGCTGGGCCGCATCGGGAGCCCGACCGTGGCGTACGCCTTCGTCACACTGGGCTTCACGGGTTCCGTCCTCACCAATCTGCACAGCGGCGCCATCGCCATCGAGGATCTGACGGGTCGTGCCACGAGCCATCGGCGCGCCCTTCTGGTGATGGCCGTCGCCGGGACGGCCCTCGCACTGGTGGATCTGGCCTCGCGGATGGTGCCGTTCCTGACCGTGATGGCCGTGGCCGCCCCGTGCCTCGTCGTGGTCATCTGGATGGCGACGAACCGCGGCGAGACCACGTTCGAGTCGTGGATGCGCCCCGGCCCCATCACGGCGTGGATCCTGGGCGCCGGGACGGGCGCGATCCTGGCGATCCTCGACTCACCTTGGGCGCTCCCGGCCGCCCTTGCCGTCGCCGGCGGGACGATGTCCGTCATCGGGTTCGAGCGTTCCCGTGACCGCAGACCCGTCTGACACCAACGCTGTCACGATGCCGACGAGGATCGTCCGGACATTGCCCGAACGCGGATGGGCCTAGCGTCCGCCCTATCGACAGACAACCAGGCTCACGCGCACCGGGTGCTTCTTCACGGCACCCTTCTTCGTCTGCACGAACACCTCCGCCGTCAACGGGACGGTGGAGCCGGGCCGAGCCGTGTTCCCGACCGTGAACCCCAGGCTGTACGGCGCGACGACATCTCGACGCACACGTCGCTTCCCGCTCAGGAAGTCGACACGAACCACCCGACGAAACCCACTCGACGCGGAGCGACGCACGGCAGACGCACGCAGCGTGAACACCCGCCCTGGCCTCACACAGCCCTTCGGAACACCCGCCAGCCGGTAAACCGCGATGCGATCACGGACAACGACGGTTCGCGTGGCACCACCCGGCGACACCGGCTTCGGAGCCGCGAGCGCCGAACCGGGACTCTTCGATGAGGCCGGACCTGGAGCCGAGACCGGTGGTGTCGGCGGCTTGCGCAGATGGTTCCACGGCACAGCCCCTCCGCTATTGGTGATGACCTTCGGATCGACGACGGTTCCCGACGTGCTGGTCGTCACAGCGGCGATGCCGCTGCGCACCACATAGCCGGCGCCGGTCAGACCGGCCCGGATCAGGGTGCCATCCGCGGGGTAATGGCGCAGGTGGTTCCACGGCTTGGGGCCGTCCGCCCGGTCGATTGCCGCATGATCGACGACCACGACGGGCTTCTCTCCACCCACTGCAGTCCAGCTGGACACGTAGAGCGGGGCACCACCCGCGATCCGGTACACATACCCGGCCGCAGCCACGAACGTCCCGTCAACAGGGTACTTCCGAAGGTGATTCCACGGAACACCACCGTCGGCATTGTCGATCGCCGCATGGTCGATCGCCACCGTCGGCTGGGCACCACCGACCGCACTCCACGTCGACACATAGATCGGAGCACCACCCGCGATCCGGTACACATACCCGGCCGCAGCCACGAACGTCCCGTCAGCAGGGTACTTCCGAAGATGGTTCCATCCGCCTCCGGCGCCCGCATTGTCGATTGCCGCATGATCGATCGTGACCGTCGTTTGCGGTCCGCCGACCGCGTTCCAGGTGGAAATGTAGATCGGTGCCCCACCGGCGATCCGATACACATATCCGGCCGCAGCCACAAACGTCCCGTCACGTGGAACCGCCGGAAGAGCATTGATCTGAGCACGGCTCAGGTCGGTGAACGGCTGCAGCCCACCGACCGTGTTCCAGTCGGAGACATAGATGGGAGCGCCACCGGCGATCCGATAGATCTCACCGTTGTCGGTCGCGCGAACGAAGCTGCCTTCGGCCGGCGCCCCGCCCCCGCCTCCGGGCCCGTATGTCGCAAGATAGGGGATGGGATCGACGTAGCCCAGAGTGCCCGCACCGCAAACGTTCTTCCCGCGAACCAATACCGTGGC
>CALMEC010000477.1 GCA_937862675.1 uncultured Actinomycetes bacterium | reverse complement strand
TCCCAGGCCGCGCCACCCCTCGCCCCCCAACCCTCCGCCCCCCCCGGCCGCCCCCCCCCCCCCCGGGGGCCCCGGCCGGAGGCGCGGGGCCCCCCCACGGCACCGCCGATGGGACGGAGGTCCGCATCCGGCTCGACGACACGGAGGGCACCCACCACCGGCGTGCCGCCGATGGATCCGGCTTCCTCCGCGAACTCCCCCAGGAGGAGGACCGACTGCGGCTCGCACGGTCCGCCTTCATGGACAACAGCGTCGTCGGGCAGGGGATCGGACAGGCGGTCCGGCAGCGCCTCGCGCGTCAGGATGTCGGTGGGACGATTGAGGATCACGCCGAGCGCACCGTCGTCCGAGTGCTCGAGGACGAGCACCACCGACCGGCGGAAGCTCGGGTCGGTCAGAGACGGCGATGCGACCAGAAGCCGCCCCTTGCGCCGTCGGGGCGGGACCTCCATGGAGGAGCTACCCCTCCGCCGCGATGCGCTTCTTCGCGCGGATGTAGTTGAAGACGTATCCGCCGATGCAGAGGAGGATCGCGAGGTAGATGCCATAGCGGAAGACCTCGTAGTGGCCGCGGAGCACGATCGGTCCGGAGACCTCGGTCTTCTCGTCGAGCGGCTTGCGGTCGTGGATGGCGAAGCCGAGGCAGAAGTAGACGAGCGAGACGAGCAGAGAGAGCCCGGCTACGCGAAAGGGCCAGGTGATGGACAGCTTTTCCGACTCGGACGTTCCGTGCGCCATGGTGACTCGCATTCCTCCCGTGATGAACGAGGCAAGGCTACCACTCGGGCACGGACGATCGACGCCCCGTGCATCGCGATCCGCATACGTGGCGCCGGCACCGCCCGGCGGAACACACGGTGCCCGGTCGGGCCCGACCGACGGGACCCGGGAGCCCGGCGTGACGACCGTTGTCGGGTCTCCACCATGGTCGCCGGTCCGCGATTTCCGCCGTGCGCCGTCGTACCGGCGCGTCCAGCTCACCCGAACGGGTGAACTTCACCCGTTTTCCCCGGGTTCGCGCTGGCGGTATGCCCCTCGCGCCCATACCGTCGAGGTGTGACACAACCCGACAGATGCGACGCAGGCACGTTCCCGCCGGATGCGGGCCTCAGGAGCATCACCAACATCATCCGAAAGGATCGTCATGGCCACCATGAAGGGCCTCTGCATGCTGGACATCGGCAGCGTCGGAATGGTCGAACGCGACATCCCGCGCGCCGGACCCGGTGAGGCGATCGTCCAGACGACGGCGTCGCTCCTCTGCACGTCCGACGTCCACACCGTGGCGGGGCTGCTCGGAATCCCCAACGGCCGGCTTCTGGGACACGAGAGCATCGGTGTCGTGCACGAGGTCGGCGAGGGCGTCACGTCGGCCAAGGTCGGCGACCGCGTGGTCGTGTGCGCCATCACCCCCGACGGCACCTGTGAGGCCTGCCAGCGCGGATTCTCATCGCAGTGCGGTGGCCCGCTCGGCGGATACCGCTACACGGCGCAGCGTGACGGCAACCTGTCGGAGTACTTCTACGTCAACGACGCCAACCACAACCTGGCCGTCATCCCCGACGCGGTGCCGGACGAGAAGGCCGTCTACTGCTGCGACATGATGACCACCGGATTCGCCGGCGCCGAGAACGCGAAGATCCCGATCGGGGGCTCTGTCGTCATCTTCGCGCAGGGAGCCGTCGGCCTCTGTGCGACGATCGGCGCGAGGCTCCAGGGAGCCGGCCTCGTGATCACCGTCGACGGCGTACCGCAGCGGCGGGAGCTCTCGGCCCACTTCGGGGCGGACATCACCCTCGATCCCGCCGATGGCGACATCCTCGGCACGAGCGCCGAGGCCACCGGCGGCGGCGCGGACTCCGCCATCGAGGCGCTCGGCCATCAGGCCACCTTCGAGAACTGCATCCGGGTCACGAAGCCCGGAGGGACGATCTCGAACCTCGGCTACCACGGGGAGTCCGGTCCGACGCTCTCCATCCCGCTTGACGCCTTCGCGCTCGGCATGGGGGACAAGTCGATCAACACGGCGCTCTGTCCCGGAGGCAACGAGCGGATGGGTCGCCTTCTCCGTCTGCTCGAGACGGGAAAGGTCGACCCCACCCCGATGACGACGCACACGATGCCGATCGACCAGGCCGAGCGCGCCTTCGATCTGATGCGGACCAAGGAGGACGGCATCATCAAGCCGCTCATCACCTACTGATCCCGGAGGCGACGTTCGCCGCGGGCCTCCCCGCCGCCTCCGGGGCGGGCACCGGGACGGGCGCGGACCGCCGGACCCGCATGATCCGTCGACGGACCGCGGCCCGTCGACGGATCGCGGTCCGTCTGCCCGTCCCGGTGCTCTCCCTGATCTGTGCCCGTGACACGAAGTGTCCGGACGACCCGCCTCCACCGGATTCCGACGGGAGGGACCCGGACTCGGCTACCCTCTGGGGACCACGCACCCACGACGAAGGACGGCAGTGTGGACGAGGGCGAATTCCCATTCGGCGGCATGTTCGGCGATCCCGATGATCTTCAGCGCGGCCTGCGCGACATGATGGAGCAGATGCAGGGCGCCCAGAAGGTGGCCTGGGCGGACAACGCCATCAACCTCGCGGTCCAGATGACCGTGGCGTGCATCCAGCGACTCGACCTCGCCGGACAGCCCGAGCAGCAGGCGACCCAGGTGCGGGACGCCATCCGGGTGCTCTTCCCCGAGGCCGTCATGCTGGTCCGCGAGGCGCGTCAGGGCCTCACGTAGCCCGATCGACCCGCACCGACGGGTGCCGGTCGACATTCGCGCATCGTTCGGATCCGGAATTCCGGCGCACGGACCGTCCACGACCCCTCGGGCCGTCCCATCACGTATGATGATCGAACACATGTTCGCCGTCGGACGAGAGGACGCCAGATGACACCCTCCATCGCCAAGGTCGACTTCATCGCGGTGCCCACGCAGGATTCCGCCCGCGCGCGGGCGTTCTACGTCGACACGCTCGGTCTACGACCCGATCCTTCGTCCCAGTACGAGGTCTGGGTCGGGGACACGTGCTTCGGCATCTGGGAGCCCGCCGCTCTCGGCATGCCGTTCGCCCCGCAGAAGAACGCGCACATCGCGCTCCACGTGGCCGACGTCGCGGAGGCACGCGCCGAACTGGAGGCCAAGGGTGTCCCCTTCCAAGGCGACACCCTCGACACCGGTGTCTGCCATATGGCCCTCTTCACGGACCCGGACGGGAACGACCTGATGCTCCACTGCCGGTACGCCCCGCCGCGGGAGGCGGCCGCCGCCTGACCCGGACGGCGACGCCGTCCACCATCCCCTCCCTTCCCGCCGGTCTCGTGGCAACCGGCCGTCCCGTCCTGCGCGAACCCCACGCGGCTCGCGGGATCAGGCGGACAGGAGCAGTGTCAGGCCCGTGATCGTGAGAGCGATCATGAGGACGAGCATCGGTATCTGCGACAGGGCTGCGCGCTGCGCGCCCACGTCGGCCAGCGCGCGATCGTGCGCCAGGAAGACGGCCGCAGCGTGACCCACGACGATCGCGACCACCTGGACCACGGCGATCGTGCCCGTCGACACCGCCGTGTAGTCGATCGTCTCGGTCGCCGTTCCGAAGATGTCCCATCCGCGTCCGGCGGGGTCCGAGAGCAGGGCGCCGAGACGCTGTCCCTCGAAGACGAGCAGGGAGAAGTAGT
>CALMEC010000476.1 GCA_937862675.1 uncultured Actinomycetes bacterium | reverse complement strand
CCGCCGAACGGTGTACCCCGTGAATCACGCGCGGCCTTCATCGGGGCTGCGGGCCCGACATGGGCGGTCGCGACTCCGCGGGTAAAGTGGGGAGCGGGCAAACTTCTTTTCCCGCCGATCCGGCGGGTCGTGCCCGGGCCCGGGTGGAGCGAGAGCTCGGCAGGCCGATCCACGAGGTCTTCGCCTCGTTCGAGGACGAACCTTTCGGTTCGGGCTCCGTCGCCCAGGCGCACCACGCCGTTCTGAAGGACGGGACGCCGGCGGTGGTGAAGGTGCTGCACGACGGTGCGGAGGAGAAGGTGGCCGAGGACCTCGGCCTGATGCGCCATCTCGCCGCCTTCGCCGAGCGGGTCGACGTGGACATCCAGCGGTTCAACCCGGTCGCCGTCGTCGATCAGTTCGCGAAGATGATGACCCAGGCCATCGATCTGCGCCACGAACTGCGCAACATGCAGCGTCTGGCCGCAGCGCTCTCAGATCTCGAATGGCTGGTCGTTCCACGCCCGTTCACGGATCTGAGCACGGCGGGCGTCCTGACGATGGAGCTCATGCCGGGATCACCGATGGGCGCCGGGGACGAGGTCCGGGCAACCGGGTGGGACGTCGACGACCTGAGCTCGAAGGTTGTCGACGCCTGGTTGACCATGATCTTCTCGAGCGGCTTCTACCACGCCGATCCCCACCCGGGGAACTTCCTCATCGCCGACGCGGAGCACGTGGTCCTGTTGGATTTCGGGGATGTCGGCTTCGTGGCGGGTCCGCGGCGCGAAGACGTCGCCGCGATGCTGCTCGCGATCGCCTCTCGTGACGTGGCCGCCCTCACGGACGTCGTCCTCGATGTCTGCCCGACCCGGGGGAACGTCGATGTGGCGGAGATGGAGAGTGCCATCGAGGAATGGCTCGCCACGTATGTCCCGGAGGGTTCGGGAAGCCGGGACCGGGATCTGAAGACGGCCGTGAGCGCCGGTGCGATGGTGCTCCGCGATTTCGGCCTCAGCCTCCCCGCGGACGTGACCATGCTCCTGAACGTCGTGATGCGCCTCGAGGGCTTCGGCCGGAAGCTGGGCAGCGCCCAGACCATCGATGATCAGCTGCGACCCTTCGCGGGGCGCTACATCCGCGAGGAGCACAGTCCCCAGAAACTCGTGCAGCGGGCGATCCGGTCGGTGACGAGATGGAGGCACCTCGCCCGGGATCTCCCACGCGACATCAGCGGAGTTCTCGCGCGATTCCGCGAGGGCGAGGCCCGGGTGGAGGTCAACTTCCACGACGCGGACGGTGCGGCCGACAAGGTCGTCGATGGTCTGGTGGCCTCTGCGGCCCTGATCGGGTCCGCCCAGCTTCTGTCACGGGGTGCCCCGCCCCGGCTGAAGGGCGTATCCGTCCTGGGGCTCATCGGTGTCGGACTGGCGGCTCGCACGCTGCGGCGGATCGCGGTGCGACGCGATGGTCATCAGACCGTCCGGCAGCGTCTGATCACCACCGTGAGGCGGCTCCGCTGACGCGGAACCGATTCTCGGTCGCCTCGGCGTCCCCGGAGACGGCCCGTCGCGTGAGCTCGGCGGGTCGCTCGGGAAGGTGGGTGTCAGCGCACGACCCTTACGGTTGGCAGGTGGGACACCAGTAGATGCTGCGGTTGTCGTCACCGTGGCGCTTTGCGCGGATGGGGGTTCCGCATCGCGGGCAGGGACGCCCCGTGCGGCGGTAGACGCTGTGGGCGGGACGAGCGGAGGACCGGGACGGAGCGGTGGTACCGATCGCCTCGGAGAGCTGCCGCGCCGCCGACCTCGCCAGTGCGTCGCCGGTCTCCTGCGTGAGCTCGCCGACCGGGGTCCATGGGTTGACGCCCACGTCCCAGAGCGCCTCGCTGCGGTAGATGTTCCCGATCCCCGACACGATGCGCTGGTCCAGCAGGACGTCGCCGATGAGGCGGTCGGTAGGGATTCCCCGGAGGGGGATGGTGACATCGGCGGCCGGTGAGCCGTCCGCGGCCAGCAGATCACGTCCCACACGTCGTAAAGCGGGTACCGGCTCGCCCGGTGCGTACAGGCGGAGCGTCGGTCCCTTGTATTGCGCGGCCACCGTGGTGTCCGTCCAGAGCGCCAGCCAGAGATAGCCGCGGCCGAGCGGTTCGGATGCCGGCTGTACGCGCCACCGCCCGACCATGCCGAGATGGGAGTGGAGGACGGCACCGTCGTCGAAGCGGATGAGCATGTGCTTGCCGACGGCGTCGACGTGTTCGACGGTTCGTCCGGTGAGGCGCTTAGCCATTCGCTGCGCGGCGATACGTTCGCCCTCGTCGACGCGGACGATCTCGTGCCCGACGAGGGCGTCGGTCAGGAGAAGCGCGTTGCGGTGGCTGACGTGTCCTTCAGGCATGGGCGAGGTCGCACGGGATCATCGCTCGGCTCCGCCTCGGGATTGGGGAGCGAAGCTCACTCACCCTCCCCGTAGCTCCAGGCCCCGCAGGTCGGGGGTGAAGCCGTTGTCGCGGAGGTGGGCGGCGACGGGTGTGTCCCGTACGTCCTCGCCGTCGAACGTCGCGATGATCACGCGGCGGCGCGACCCCGCGCGCACCCAGTCGGCCAGCGCGCGGACCGCGTGCCCCAGGCTCTCCGCGGGTGGCTCGCCGAGGGAGATGAGGCGCTTGCCGCCGCGGTCGAGGAAGAGCACCGGGAGGCCGTCCACCAGGACCACCTGGGCACCGAAGGTCCGTGACGGCCCACGCGCGCCGGATGCGGCCTGCGGCCACGGGACCTGTGCGCCGTAGGGCTGGGCCGGGTCGGCGGCGCCGATGACGACCGCGTACGGCTCGGAATCCGAGGTGTCCCGCAGATCGCGCAGGCGCTCCACGGCTCCGGGCAGCGCGAACTGCGCGCCGCCGAGACCGTCCAGGAAGTACCCGCGCCGGCAACGGCCGAGGGTCTCGAGGTCGGTGTAGGCACGGTAGAGCCCGGCGAAGCCACCGGGGATGCCGTCGGCGAGGACGGC
>CALMEC010000475.1 GCA_937862675.1 uncultured Actinomycetes bacterium | reverse complement strand
CGCGACGGGGTGGGGGACGAGGTGGCCGAAAGCGTCTGGGCGACCGCCGCGAGCGTCGGCCAGGCCATGGACGACCTCGACGTCGCCCGGTTCCGGGGGCGTCATCCGCTCGACCTCTCCGTCGGGGAGCGCGAACGCATCGCCATCGCCACGGTGCTGGCGACGAAGCGTCCCGTCCTGCTCCTGGACGAGCCCACCCGGGGCATGGACCCCGTGCGCCGCCGCGCCATGGCGGACGTGCTCCGACGCCGCGCGGCCCGCGGCGCCGCCGTCGTCCTGGTCACGCACGATTCGCGTCTTGTGGACGAGATCGCCGACCGGCACCTGTCGCTCGACGCCGGCGTGCTCGTGCCGGCACCGTCCCGCCACGGAGCGGCGGTATGACCGGCACCGTGGTCGTGACCGCCGTCCTCACGATCGTCGCGGTCGGCTTCGTCGCCATCGAACGAGGGCGCCCCGATGCCCGCCGGCTGGCGATCATCGCGGCCCTCTCCGCGGCGGCCGCCGCGAGCCGCATCCTCTTCGTGGCCGTGCCCAACTTCAAACCCGTCACCGTGATCGTCCTCGTCGCGGGTGCCACGCTCGGTCCCCGTGCGGGGTTCGCCGTGGGCGTCCTCACACCCCTGCTCTCAAACATGGCCCTGGGCCAGGGCACCTGGACACCCGGCCAGATGGCCCTGTGGGGCCTGGCCGGCCTGACAGGCGCCGCCCTCGGCCCGCTGTGCCGCAATCCCCGCGGCCTGGCCGTCGTGGCCTTCGTCTGGGGCTTCCTCTTCGGCTGGGGGATGAACCTCTGGTCGCTGGCGGTCCTGGGACCGGTCCTCAACTGGGCGGCGTTCGTCACGCGATCCGGAGCGAGCCTCTGGTTCGACGTCACCCACGCCGTCGCCGGCGTGATCTTCGCCCTGACGATCGGCGCCCCTCTCACGCGCCTGCTCCTGCGCTATCGGGACCGCCTGACGGTCACGATCGTGTGGACGGACCCCCCGACGTCGCCCGCCGACGTGCCTCGCTGAGGAGTCCGTCGGCGGCCTGACGGGCGCGGGCGCGGACCGATGCCGACCATTCGCGGGCGCTGTCGCGGTCCTCGCGCCCGCGCTCCAGGAGGGCACGCATCTCGACGGGGGTCGATGAACCGATCTGCGTCCGCTCCACGAGGCAGTCCGCCGGATCCAGCGCCCGTGCCAGCGCGGCCGGATCGATGACGAGTGGTGCGTCCACGATCTCGGCGGCGACCGCCTGCAGGAGGTCGGCGGTGAGGGCGTCCGGGCCGAGACGGTCCTCGGCCAGTCGCCGGACCGCGCGGCCGACGACGGTGTGTGCCGTCCGATAGTCGACACCCGAGGTGAGCGCGACCACGTCGGCCACGTCGGCGGCCACCAGGAACGCCTCCCGGGCGGACCGCTCCAGCGCGTCGCGATGGATGATCATCCCCCGCATCACGGCCGTGGTGAGGCGCACGGCGGCGAGGGCCTGGTCGACCAGGCGCGGGACGCCGCCGTTCAGGACCTGGAAGTGATCGGTGCGTCCCGAACCGGTGTGGAGGGCGGTCAGCATCGTGGTGACCGCACCCGCCGCCTCCGCGGCGGCGGCCCGGAGCACCGGCAGCGCATAGGGGTTCTTCTTCTGGGGCATCAGGTCGCTCTGACGCGAGTGGGCGTCGGCCAGCTCGACGGCCCCGAACTCGCGGCTGGCGAGGATCTCCAGATCCTGGGCCAGCTGCGAGATGTTCGTGAGGAGGATCGCGACGGCGGAGGCGAGCTCGACATATCCGTCGGCCGACCACATGGCGTCTTTCGTGTGGTGGACGAGACCGGCGAAGCCGAGGAGCTCGGCCAGTCGCCCGCGATCGGTGGGCCAGCGTGACCCGGCGCTGCCCCCGACGCCGGCCACCGAACGGTCCAGCCAGTCGATCGACGCACGCAGCCGGACGGCGTCACGGCGGAACACCTCGGCGAACCCCTCCAGGATGTGCCCGAAGGTGGTGGGCTGCGCGGGCTGGAGATAGGTGTAGTCCGCCGCGAGCGTCGTGATCTCATCGGCCGCCCGCCGGTCCACGGCCTCCGTGAGGTCGAGCACCGCGTCGTGCAGGTCCAGGACCATGTCCCGTGACACGAGGCGCAGTGCCACCCGGAACGCCTCACGCCGGGGGCGTCCGGCCGTCAGCCAGCCGGAGGCGTCGGCACCGATGCGACGCCGCAGCTCATGCTCGCGCGAGTTGAAGGCGTCACCGCGTGACGGGTCCCACGGGAAGTCCTGCGGCGGGATCTCATGGAGCTCGAGGAGACCCGCCAGCAGGCGCGCGCCGCGCGCGTCGTCGATGGCGTCCCCTTCGATCATGACCACCGCGTGCGCGATGTCGGACAGGGAGAGGGCCGTGGCCAGGCGGATGCCGTCGGCCACCTCGGCGCGATGGCCGGCGGCGACGAGTTCGTCGGAGGCGCCGCCGGAGAGGCGGGCGCTGCGACCGAGGTCGGGGGATGTCTCAGGCATGGGACCGGATCAAACCACGTCGGGCCGGTGCGGATGTCCCGCACGAGGTGCGGCACCGTCCCGACCGGTTCCCTGTAGGGTTGGCACTCGTTCGATCGGAAGTTCCCGGAAAGGTGTCAACGTGCGTCGCATTCCCGCGTGGATCGTCATCCTCCTTGTGGCCCTGGGGATCTTCCTCACGATCGTCGGCTGGCACGAGCACCACCACGTGGGTTACGTCCCGTTCGGCCTGGGGGTCATCTGGATCCTGTTCGGACTGTCGTGCGCACCCCGCATGTGGGCCAACGAGCCGGGACGCCACGGGTCGCATTAGCCCGGTTCCACCTCGGAGTCGGCGTACGGCGTGACCACCACGGTTCCCGCCGCCAGGTCCGCCCAGGTGCGCGACTCACCGCCGCGGAAGTACCAGAGGTAGCCCACCGGCAGCACGCTGCAGACGACGTACTTCACGAGCCAGCGCACGATTGAGCGGGGCAGGCCGATGGGGATGCCCGACCGTTGGTCGAGTACCTTGATGCCCACCACCAGCTTGCCGAAGGTGCTGCCCGTGCGCGCCTCCGGCAGGACGGACCAGAGGAGCCCCACGATGGGGTACGCCGCCAGCCCGTAGATCCACTCGCCGGTGATCCGGAACACAAGGGACGGGACCAGCGAGTAGGGGATCGCGTCGATGAGCCAGGCCCCGAGCCGCGTGCCGAAGGATGCGTGCCGGACGGTGGAGACGGTGTTCATTGACCTCGGAACTCGGGTTGACGACGTTGACGGGCAGCCTCGACCCCCTCGGCGAGGTCCTGGGATCCGAACGCGCGGACGCGCCACTGCTGCGCCTTCGCATCCGGGGCGTCGTCCTCCCCGATCGCGCGCAGGACGACGCGCATGCCCTCGACGGCGATCGGCGCGTTGGCCGCGACGGCCTCCGCCATGCGATGGGCGACCGGGAGGAGCTCCTCGGCGCCGACGACGTGGTTGACCAGGCCGATGTCGCGGGCCCCTCGGGCCTCAAGGGTGCGCCCCGTGAAGAAGAGCTCGCGCGTGCGTGCCATGCCGATCTCGTCGGCGAAGCGTCGCAGACCCTCCGCCGTGTAGACGAGGCCGAGGCGCGCCGGCGGCATGCCCAGGCGGATGCCGTCCCGCGCGACGCGCCAGTCGCAGGCCATGGCGAGCTCCAGGCCGCCGCCGATGGCATCCCCGTTGAGCGCCGCGATCACAGGGAACGGCGCCTGCTGGATCGCGTGGGCCACGGTCTGGATGCCCCGCTCGATCCGCTTGATGCGCTCGGCCCATCCGGTCATCGCGTCGGTCCCCAGCTCGGCGCCGCTGCAGAAGTGGCGGTCGCCGGCCCCGGTGAGGATCGCGGCACGGACGTCGGGGGGTCGCTGCGTGGTGAGACGCCGGGCGAGCTCCTGGAGCATGTGCTCCGTCAGGGCGTTCGCCTTGCCCTCATGGACGAGGCGGATGCTCAGGATCCGGTCGACGACCTCATGCTCGATGCGGTCCGGGTCGGGGGGCGGAGGCGGCGGGGGTGAGGGCGGGACGGTGGCCATCGCGACATTGTGCCCGCTTGCGCGGGCGACGGGTCGCGCGACGACCGTCCCGACACCGCGGAGGTCAGGCGGCGGAGGCCTCGACCTGCTCGACGAAGGCGTTCAGGTAGTCGCGGACGCGCCCCTCCAGCTCGGCGTCGGCGAAGCCGTCCTGGCCGAGCTTCTCGGGTGCCGGCCCCACCGGGACCGGATCGCGATCGAACGCCACACCGCCGCCGATCGGCACGGACTTGAGCACCGCTTCCTGGGCCCAGAGCGCACCGTTGGGACTGATGGACGCGCCCAGAACGGCGACGGGCTTGCCGGCCAGGGAGGCCTCGCCGTACGGGCGTGAGGCCCAGTCGATGGCGTTCTTCACCGAGCCGGACGGGAGGGCGTTGTACTCCGGGGTGACGAAGACGATGCCGTCGAGCGAGTCGACGGTGGTGCGCCACTCGGCGGCGTGGGCCGGAACGTCCGACTCGAGCTCCTCGCTGTAGTTGGGGAGATCAAGACCCTCGATGAGGACGCCCGTACCGTCGGGGACGAGTTCCGACGCCGCCTTCGCAAGGGTACGGTTGGCACTGTCCTTCCTGAGACTTCCGACCACGAATCCGATCTTCACGCTGTCCTCCCGATGGTGTTTCCGCGAAACGGACCGAAGTCCGTTTACTGATGCGGCAGACGCTATCATAAGTGGACCGCGGTCCGCTAAAGGTGTGTGCGAGTGCCCCGTCCCGAATCCCCGATCACCGTCACCGTCGGCGCCACAGCGTCCCCGTGCCGGCGTGCAGATGCCGTCCGCAACCGCGAGGCGATCCTGGAGGCGGCACGCGGCATCGTGGCCAGCCGAGGGGCCGACGGGCTGACCATGGACGCCGTGGCCGGCGAGGCCGGTGTGGGCAAGGGGACGCTCTTCCGGCACTTCGAGGGGCGCGCGGGCCTCATCCACGCACTGATGGAGTTCGGCGAGCGCGACTTCCAGGAGCGCTTCCTCACCGGCCCGCCGCCGCTCGGTCCCGGGGCGCCGGCAGCTGAGCGCATCCGGGCGTTCGGCGCCGCGCTGATCGCCCACCGCCGCGCGAACCTCCCCCTCATGATGGAGATCCGGGCCGTCGCCATGGACCACCCCGTCTACTGGGCGTGGCACCTCCATCTGCGCCTGTTGCTGGACGAGGCGGGAGCGGTCACCGACGCGGGGATCGCCGCCCACCTACTGCTCGCGGGGACCGATCCGTCACTCCTCGCGAAGCTGTCCGAGGACGCCACCGACGCCACCTGGACCGACCTCGAGGTCGCATGGATCGCCATGGCCGACGGGATCGTCTCCGGCGGCTGACGCCGCGCCCCGATCACACCGATACGCACCCCCGACGAGGGAGGAAACACCATGGAAACCGGCATCTCCACCACACGGCTCGACCCGGACTCGGGCGAGCGGTTCCAGTCGTTGCGACGCGAGCTCGGCGTGACGACGTTCGGCATGAACCTGATCACCCTGCAGCCCGGCGAGCGGGGACGCATCCACCGGCACGAGCGGCAGGAGGAGGTGTTCCTCGTGATGGAGGGGGTCCTGGATCTGGAGACACCCGACGGCACGACGGAGGTGCCGGCGCACAGCGCCGCCCGGGTCGCACCGGATGTGCTCCGCCGGCTGGTCAACCGCGGCCCGGGACGGACGGTCATCCTGGCGCTGGGCGGTGCGACTCCGCACGACGGACGCGACGGGCAGGCGTTCACGGACTTCGGCGACAGCGAGGCACGTGCTCCTCAGGACATCCCGCTCCCGGAGAACCTGCCGGCAGAGGAGTTGCGGGAGGCATAAGCGCGGCGCCATCGACATCGGTCGCCGCAGCGCGTGTTAAGTGTCTGACACCAGCGCTGTCAGCCGCCCAGGTCCGCGTACCCCAGCACGCGCTCGATCATCTCGTCGAACTCCATGCCCGCGGCCGCCGCGGCCCGCGGCGCGATGCTCGTGTCGGTCAGCCCCGGAATGGTGTTCAGCTCGAGCACCCACGGGCGATCGTCCCGGTCGAGGATGAGGTCGACGCGGGCGAAGCCGTGGCAGCGCAGCGCGCGGTAGCAGTCGAGCGCCACGTGGACCACCTCGTCGGCGACGGACGCCGGCAGGTCGGCGGGCGTCCGCAGCTCGGTGGCGCCCGGCGTGTAGCGCGACTCGAAGTCGTAGAACTCCTTGCCCAGCGGGATGGCCTCCACGATGGGCAGCGCCTCCGGATCCTCGTTGCCCAGGATCACCACCGAGAGCTCGCGGCCCGAGACGAAGCGCTCCATCATGAGCCGGTCGTCGTAGGCGAGCGCCGCGACCAGGGCGGCGGGGATGTCGGCGGGCTCGTGTGCCAGCCGGATGCCGAGGGCCGAGCCCCCGCGCGCGGGCTTCACGACGAGCGGGAGCCCCAGCCGGGTCTCGATCTCGCCGAGGGCGTCGGCCGCACCCAGCTCACGGAACGCCGCCTGGCTGAACGCGTACGAGTCGGGGGTCGGAATGCCGACCGACGTGAACGCCGCCTTGGCGACCACCTTGTCCCAGGCACGCGACGACGCGTTGACGCCCGATCCGGTGTAGCGCACCCCGATGATCTCGAGCAGCTCCTGGACGGTGCCGTCCTCACCACCCTGCCCGTGCATGGCGATGAACGCCACATCCGGGGACTCGTCGCGGAGGATCCGGACCATCTCGCGATCGACGTCCAGCGGCAGCACCTCGTGCCCCAGCCGCCGGAGCGACGCCTCGACGTTCGCCCCGCTCAGCAGGCTGATCTCACGCTCGAAGGAGCGTCCGCCCTTGAGAACGGCCACCTTCACCGGACACCCCCGAGTCCCTCGAACAGCTCCGTCGTCTCGGCGATGACCTCGCCGATGCGCCGCACGCCCTCCGTCAACACCGTCGGAGGCAGCTGCGAGTAGTTCATCCGCATCGAGCTCTTCCCCTGGCCGTCGAGGAAGGCCGCACCGCCGGGCACGAACGCCACATTGCGATCGATCGCCCGGGCGAGGAGGTCCTGGGTGTCGATGTAGTCCGGAAGCGTCGCCCAGACAAAAAGTCCGCCGCGCGGACGCGTCCAGTGCGCCGACGCCGGGAACTCCTCCTCCAATGCCGTGAGCAGCGCGTCACGACGCGTGCGGTACACCTCGTTGAGCCGTGCCACATGCTGACGCCAGTCGTAGCGCTCCAAGTACTCCAGGATGAACCGCTGGTTGAGCGTGCCGGAGCACAGGTCCTCGCTCTGCTTGCCCAGATTCATCTGGCGGAGCACCGGCGGGGCGGCCGCCACCCAGCCCACCCGCAGGCCGGGGGCGAGGATCTTCGAGAAGGTCGAAACGTAGACGACCCAGCCCCGGCCCTCGTCCAGCTCGTACAACGAGGGCAGCGGCTCCCCGTCGAAGCGGATCTGGCCGTACGGGTTGTCCTCGACCACCATGATCTCGTGGCGGTGGGCGATGTCGATGAGCCGCTCGCGGCGCTCGAGTGACATCGTGACGCCGGCCGGATTGTGGAAGTTCGGGATGGTGTAGATCAGCTTGACGCGCCGGCCCTCGTCACGCAGACGCTCCAGCGCGGGCTCCAGCTCGTCGACGATCATCCCGTCGTCGTCCATCGGGATGTGCACGACATCGGCCTCGTACGTGGTGAACGGCGGCACGGCCCCCGGATACGTCGGGCCCTCGGCGATCACGACCTCGCCGGGGTCGACGAACGAACGGACCGAGAGGTTGATGCCCTGCTGGCCGCCGCTCGTGATCATGATCTGGTCGACCGTGGCCGTGGCGCGCTCGTGCGCCATGATCTGCACGATGCGCTCGCGCAGCTCCCGCAGCCCCTCGGTCGGACCGTACTGCAGGGCCGTGGTCAGGTGCTCGGCGCGCACCGCGTCCATGACCGTCTGGAAGACATCGGCCGGGAAGAGCTCCATGTCGGGGAATCCGCCGGCCAGCGAGATCACGTCGGGACGCTCGGCGAGCGCCATGAGATCGCGCATGGCGGACGCCTTGATCTTGCGCGCGCGGACGGCGAAGCGCTCCTCGTACCGGCGGGCGTCCTCGTGGGTGACCTGGCTGTGGGTGTTACGCATGTGATCGATGGCCAACGGTGCCTCTCGAAGCGGGAAGTTCAGGGTGAGTGTAGAACGACAGCATCCGTCGGTGGAACACCACCGCTCTGTTACCATCGTTCGCCGTGGCCACGTCAGATGCCTCCCCGGTAAAACCCCCGCGTAAGCGCCTCTTCTCCCTTCCCGATCTCCGGCGTACGACACCGGAGGACTGGGCGCAGCTCGTGCGCTTCTGCGTCGTCGGCGCGTCGGGGTTCGCGGTCAACCTGATCGTCTTCACCGTGCTGGTGCACCCCCTGGGCATCCACTACATGACCTCGGCGGTCGCCGCGTTCGTCGTTGCCTGGTGCACGAACTTCCTGCTGAACAAGCACTGGACGTTCCGCATCCACACGCTGTCGACCCTGCAGCAGGGGTCCCGCAACCTCGCGGTCAGCCTCATCGGGCTCGCCATCAACCTGGCGCTGCTCCGCGTCCTGGTCAGCGTGGGCATGCCCAAGGTCCCCGCGCAGATGGTCGCCGTCGCCGCACTGACGCCGATCACATTCCTCCTCAATCGCCGCTGGTCCTTCCGGTAGTGGGGTACTAGCCCGGTGAGCGGACGCGCACACCGCGCGGTGCTCACGCTGGCGGCACTGATCGCGATCGTGGTGGGCGCGGCGCCCGCCGGGGCGGCGACGACCGACCGACCGCCCTTCGGCCCTGCCGTCACGCCGACGACGGGGACCGTCACCGCCTCCGCCCGGCTCACGGCCGCCGAGGTGACGAGGATCGCCCGCACCGCGACGGCCGTCACGGACTGGACCCGGGACCATCCCGTCACCCGCACCCCGCCGCCGATACGCGACACGTCGAAGAACCTCTGGACCCAGGGGTTCGTCGACGCGACCGGCAAGACGCAGGCGCAGGTACTGATCGACGACGCCACCGGGACGATCGTCGAGACCCGCACCGGCCCGCAGGTCAACTGGCAGATGGCGCGCGGCTACAAGGGGGCGTTCGGCCGCTCGCTGACGAAGCCGCGCATCTGGATCCCGCTCTTCGTCGTCTTCCTCGTGCCCCTGATCCGCTGGAGGCGCTTCGTCTCGTGGCACACGCTGGACCTGGTGGCACTGGCGGCCTTCGGGCTCTCGCTGGAATGGTTCAACCGCGGGGAGATCTTCACATCCGTCCCGCTGGCGTATCCGCCGCTGGTGTACCTGGCAGCGCGCCTGGCGGTGATCGGCCTGCGACGGCCCGGACCACGACGGGCGGAGGGCGACGCGCCACCCGTCCGCCCGCCGCCTCCCAGCGCGACGCCGCGCGCTGTGTCGTGGTGCCCCACCTGGCTCCTGTTCGCCCTCCTGCTCGTGGTGCTCGGGGTCCGGATCGGACTGAACGCCTTCGACGCCAACGTGATCGACGTGGGATACGCGGGCGTCATCGGCGCCGACCGGATCACGCATGCCGAGACCCCCTACGGCACGTTCCCCACCGACTGCTCCCAGTGCGACACGTACGGGCCGACCGTCTACCTGGCCTACACGCCCTTCGAAGCGGTCTCCCCCTGGAAGGGGAAGTGGGACGGACTCGACGCCGCCCATACCGCCGCCGTCGCCTTCGACCTGTTCGCCATCGCCGGTCTCATGCTGCTGGGCTGGCGGATCGGGGGCCGCGCCCTGGCCGTGATGCTGGGCTTCGCCTGGACGGCGTACCCGTTCAGCGCCTACGCCCTCGAGAGCAACTCGAACGACAGTCTCATCGCCGCCCTCCTGATCTGGGGACTGGTGTGGGCCCATCGCCCGCTCGCCCGCGGTGTCATGGCGGGACTGGCGGCGCTCTCCAAGTTCACCCCCGCGATCCTCCTCGTCCTCTGGGCCCGAAGCCCGTATCCACGACAGGCGCTCACGGCACGCCGCGTCGCGCTCTACGTCGCCGGGCTCGCGATCGCCGCGGCGGGGACCGGCTGGGTCCTCCTGCTGGACGGCATGGACGGGGTCCGCTCCTTCTGGACCCGCACGCTCGGCTTCCAGTTCGGCCGCACCTCACCGTTCTCGATCTGGGGGCAGCATCCCGGCCTGCGCCCCGTGCAGATCGGCCTGGCGATCCTCGTGGTGGTCGCGGCCGTCGCGTTCATCCGCTGGCCCCGTCACCTCGAACTCCGGTCGTTCGCCGCGCTCTCGGGCCTGCTGCTCCTCGGGATCCAGATCACCCTCACCCACTGGTTCTATCTGTACATCCCGTGGTTCCTGCCGTTCGCCATCCTCGCCCTCGTCCCGACCTGGACGCGCCGCCCGACGCCGGCACCCGCGGTCGTCGCACGCCCGCACCCGACGGCGTCGGTGTTCGACCGTCACGTCCGATCCGCGCCCGCTCCCACGTGAGCACCCGGCGCACCATCGGCCTGATCGCACTGGCCGCGGTGGCGTGGATCGTCGCCGCCGCCTGGGATCCGGTGCACCATCAGCACCTGACGGA
>CALMEC010000474.1 GCA_937862675.1 uncultured Actinomycetes bacterium | reverse complement strand
TCGTCAACAGCGGATCGTCCTCGCTCAAGTACGAGGTCGTCGACGCCGTCTCGGGCACGTCCATGGTGACCGGCCTCGTGGAGCGCATCGGCCTGACGGACGGGCGGATCACGCACACGACACCCGGTCGCGAGTGGACGGAGGAACGATCTGTCCCCGACCACCGTGCGGCGATGGAGGCCATGGCCGGGGCGTTCGCGGCCCACGGACCGGACCTGGCCGCGGCCGGGCTCGTCGGCGTGGGCCATCGCGTGGTGCAGGGCGGGGCACTCTTCGGCCGCCCGGTCGTCGTGGACGACGAGATCCTGGCGACGATCGAGGACCTCGCGGAGCTCGCGCCGCTGCACAACCCGGCCAACGCCGCCGGCATCCGCCTGGCCCGGGAGACCTTCCCCGGCCTCCCTCACGTGGCCGTGTTCGACACGGCGTTCCACGTCACGATGCCCGAACGGGCGCGGACGTACGCAATGGACCGAGAGGTCGCAGAACGCCACCGCATCCGCCGCTACGGCTTCCACGGCACGTCACACGCCTACGTTTCGCGCGAGGCCGTCCGCCTGCTGGGAACGCCGGCCGAGACGACGAACGTCATCGTCCTGCACCTGGGGAACGGGGCATCCGCCTGCGCCGTGGAGGGCGGCCGTTCCGTCGACACGTCCATGGGGATGACCCCGCTCGAGGGGCTCGTCATGGGAACGCGGACCGGGGATGTCGACCCCGCGATCGTGTTCCACCTGGCCCGGGTGGCGGGGATGACGATCGACGAGATCGACACGCTCTTCAACACCCGGTCGGGTGTCCTCGGGCTGTGCGGCCGCTCGGACATGCGCGACCTCGTCGGCGCGGCCGAGGACGGGGACGAGGCCGCTGAGCTCGCCCTGGACGTCTACTGCTACCGCATCCGCAAGTACGTGGGGGCGTATCTGGCCGCACTGGGACGGGTCGACGCGGTGGTCTTCACCGCCGGAGTCGGCGAGAACTCGCCCGCGGTCCGGGAGCGCACCCTGCGGGGGCTGGAGGGGCTGGGCATCGAGCTCGACATGGCCGCGAACGCCGCTCCGTCGACCGGGCCGCGGGACGTCGCATCCGCCGGATCCCGCATCCGGGTCCTCGTGATACCGACGGATGAGGAACTGGAGATCGCCCGCCAGACCCTGGCCCTGGTGACCACCGGGGAGACGGGCGACTGACCCCGCCGGGGTCCGGGCGGTACGTGACTCCGCGGGCAAGCGCGGCGGATCTCGCACACGCCGCGCGATCGATCCGCCTGCCGCCGGACGACGGGTGCCGGCGATCGCCCCGATCCCATCGTCCGACCATCTCCGAACGACCGCAAAATGACGTGTGGCCCGCCGAGGCGGGCCACACGGACAAACACCGGATGCGATCCGGACTAGAACTCGGTCATCCCGCCCGCGAGGTTGGGGCTGGTGACGGATCCGCCCTCAGTCGGCTTCTCCGGGGCCTCGACGATGAGGCACTCGGTGCTGATGACGTTCTTCGCGATGGACGCGGCGTTGAGGAGCGCCGAGCGCGTCACCATGGCGGGGTCGATGACGCCCTCCTTGACGAGGTCGACGTACTCGCCGGTGTCCACGTTCAGACCGCGGCCCGACTTGAGGTCCTTGACCTTGCCGACGACCACGGATCCGTCGAGGCCGGCGTTGGCGGCCAGCTGACGAAGGGGCTCCTCCAGGGCGCGACGCACGATGGCGGCACCGACGGCCTCCTCGCCCTCCAGCTCGAGCTTGTCGAGCGCCGGGATCGCGTTGATGAGGGCCACACCGCCACCCGGCACGATGCCCTCCTCGAGGGCGGCACGGGTCGCCTGGAGAGCGTCCTCCACGCGGTGCTTCTTCTCCTTCATCTCCGTCTCGGTGGCGGCACCCACCTTGACCACCGCGACACCACCGGCCAGCTTCGCAAGACGCTCCTGGAGCTTCTCACGATCGTAGTCCGAGTCGGTGTTGTCGATCTCGCCCTTGATGGTCTTGATGCGACCCTTGATCTCGTCGGCGTTGCCGGAGCCGTCGATGATCGTCGTGTTCTCCTTGCCCACGACGATCCGGCGGGCCTGGCCGAGCTGCGAGAGCTGCGTGTTCTCGAGCTTGAGACCCATCTCCTCGGAGATGACCTCGCCGCCGGTGAGGATCGCGATGTCCTCCAGCATGCGCTTGCGGCGGTCGCCGAAGCCGGGGGCCTTCACCACGATGCCGGTGAACGTGCCGCGCAGCTTGTTGACGATAAAGGTGGCGAGAGCCTCACCCTCGACGTCCTCGGCGAGGACGAGGAGCGGCTTGCCCGTCTGGATGACCTTCTCGAGCACGGGAAGGACGTCCTTGACGACGCTGATCTTGCCCGAGTAGAGCAGGAGGTACGCATCGTCGAGGATGGCCTCCATGCGGTCGGGGTCGGTGACCATGTACGGCGACATGTAGCCGCGGTCGAACTGCATGCCCTCGGTGAACTCGAGGTCCATGCCGAAGGTCTGCCCCTCCTCGACGTTGACCACGCCGTCCTTGCCGACCTTCTCGATGGCGTCGGCGATGATGTCGCCGATCTCGCGGTCACGCGCCGAGATCGTGGCGACACGGGCGATGTCCTCCTTGCCCTTCACCGGGTTGGCGGCCTCGAGGACGGCCTGCGTCACGACGGTGACGGCGGCCTCGATGCCGCGCTTCAGGCCCATGGGGTTGGCGCCGGCGGCGACGTTCTTCACACCCTCGCGGACGATGGCCTGTGCGAGCACCGTGGCGGTGGTGGTTCCGTCACCGGCGACGTCGTTGGTGGCCGTCGCGACCTCTTTGACCAGCTGCGCGCCCTGGTTCTCGAACGGGTCGTCACACTCGATCTCGCGGGCGATCGTGACACCGTCGTTGGTGATGGTCGGGGCGCCGAACGGACGCTTGAGGACCACGTAGCGGCCCTTGGGGCCGAGGGTGACCTTGACGGCGTCGGCGAGGACGTTGACGCCACGCTCGAGGGCGCGACGCGCCTCCTCGTGGAACTTGAGCTCCTTGTGCGGCATCTCTACTTCACCGCCTTGGCGAGGACGTCGGACTCACGGAGGATGAGGAGGTCGTCACCGTCGACGGACACCTCGGTACCACCGTACTTCGAGTAGATCACCTCGTCGCCCGCGACGATGTCGAGCGGTACACGGGTGCCGTTCTCCCAGCGTCCCTCACCGACGGCCAGGACCTCGCCGCGAAGCGGCTTCTCCTGCGCGGTGTCGGGGAGGACGATTCCACTCGCGGTGACGTCCTCTGCCTCAATCTGACGGACGACGATCCTGTCGCCCAGCGGCTTCAGCCCCATCAGCTCTCCTTGTGTTGGCACTCTCAGAATGTGAGTGCCAGAGAATAGCGGATGTGCTGCGTTTCCGTGTGTCAGGCGAGGGACGCGGCGACCGGCGTCGTACCCCGGCTCACGCGCGCCACATGTTCGCGGGCGTGGGCGATGGCCTCGGGCGTCGTGGCGAACAGGTGGCGCTCGTGGGCGAGCCGCTCGTGGACGCCCATCTCGCGCAGAACACGCTCGTGCTCCGGATGCGCACCCGAGAGCATGACGGTGATCCCGTCGTGCGCCAGGCGCTCGATGATGTCCGCGAGGACGTGGGCCCCGGTCGCGTCGAGGGTGGTGACCCGTGACAGGCGCAGGACGACCACCTGCACGTGACTGACGCGCGTGAGCTCGAGGAGGAAGTCGTGGGCCGCCCCGAAGAAGAGGGGACCGTCGATGCGGAACGCCACGATGTGGTCGTCCAGCAGTCGCTGTTCCTCCGCAGCGTGGTCGGTCTCGTCAGGCGGGATCTCGTCCGGGGGGGCCGTCCGGGCCGTCTGGCGGAGGGCGAAGAAGCCCGCCACGACGAGTCCGATGAGGACGGCCGTGACCAGATCGAACACGACCGTCGCGACGGCGGTGAGGATCAGGGCGGCGGCGTCGCCGCGCGTCGAACGTGCCAGCGCACGGAGACTGGACACCTTGACCATCTGGACGGCCGTGGCGATGAGCACACCGGCGAGCGCGACCATGGGGATCTCGGCCACCAGCCCGCTGGCGACGAGCACGATGAACAGGAGCACGGCGGCGTGGGTCAGCGAGGCGAGCCGCGTCCGGGCGCCGGAGCGGACGTTGACGGCCGTTCGGGCGATGGCCGCCGTGGCCGGGACGCCGCCGAAGAGCGGTGCGGCCAGGTTGGCGAGGCCCTGCCCCACCAGCTCACGGTCCGGATCGTGACGCGATCCCACGGTCATCGCGTCGGCGGCCGTGGCGGACAGCAGGCTCTCCAGGGCCGCCAGCGCGGCGACCGCGAGCGCCGGGAGCATCAGCGAGACCAGTGCGCCCGGCGCGATCGAGGGAAGGGATGGCGCGGGAAGGTGGGAGGGGATTGCACCGATGGTGGCGAGTCCCCACCCGAAGACGCTGTTGGCGACGGTCACGGCCACCACGGCGAAGAGCGCACCGGGAAGCGTGCGCACGACGCGCGCCAGCACCAGGATGAGGGCGACGGCGCCGATCGTGACGACGGGCGCCAGGAGCTGCGGCGACGCGAACCATGCCCGGATCGCCTGGGCGGTGGTGCTCAGGACGGAGTCATGGCCGGCGCTCATGCCCAGGGCGGCGGGCACCTGCTGCAGGGCGATGATGATGGCGATCCCGGCGGTGAAGCCCTCGACGACGGTGACCGGGAGATACCGGATGACCCGTCCGATCCCCGCGAATCCCAGGGCCAGCAGCATGACGCCGGCCAGCATCCCGACCACGAGGACGCCGTCGGCGCCGTGCTCGGCGATGATGGGGATGAGGACGACGGTCATGGCGCCGGTCGGTCCGCTGACCTGGACGCGACTACCGCCGAAGACCGCCGCCACCGCCCCGGCGACGACCGCCGTGATGAGCCCCGATGAGGCGCCCATCCCGGCGCTCGCCCCGAACCCCAGCGCGAGGGGAAGCGCGACCAGGGCCACCATGAGACCCGCGAGCAGGTCCGAGCCGATGGAGGCAGGGACCCAATCGGTCCGCGCGGGCAGGAAGCGACGAAGACCCCGGACTGCGTTCAGGGTCGTGTGACGGAACCGGCCGGCGGCCGGTGACAGATCCGGGTGTCGGGAGGTCACGCGGCCGGAAGCGACGGCGTGGAGGCGGCGATCCCACGACCGAGCTCCTCGTGGTTGTCGGCCAGGCCGCGGAGGATGGTGCGGGCGGCCAGCAGAAGGTCACGCGCTTCGGGCACCGCGATGGAGTACATGACCGTCCCCCGCTCCCGGCGTGACTCGACGAGCGAGGTGCGTCGCAGGACCGCCAGCTGCTGGGAGAGGTTGCTGGGCTCGATGTCGATCTGCTGCAGAAGCTCGTGCACGGCGTGATCGCGTTCGTCGAGCAGCTCGAGTATCCGGATGCGCGCCGGGTGCCCGAGTGTGCGGAAGAGTTCGGCTTTCGCCTGATGGAGTGGAATGGTCACGCGTCTCGCCCCCTGATCGCGGGCCACCATATCACCAATATGAAGAAGTTTTCAATTCATGAATCGTTGTTCGGGGTCCGGACGTCACCCCGAGTCGCCGCATTGGGACACGGCGGACGATCGGGAACCCGCTCGCGGTGGCTGCGAGGGGAAGACGGCGCTCGCCCGCCCCTGAATGACGAGAGCCCGCATCTGCGGGCTCTCGTCATTCGGTCGTGATCGTCGGCGAGACAGGCGTGCCGGCTCCCTGCGGACCCCAGGTGTGCGCACCGGTCGACGCCGGGTCCACAGGCGCGTCGCGCCGGGCACCGCTCACTCCCGGGTCACCCACGGATGTCCGCGGTCTACTTCAGCGACGGGTACTCGATGACCTCGCTGAAGTGGATGATCGAGACCTCGTCGTCCAGCGTGATCTCACGCGCGTAGATGTGCGAGAGGAAGTGGATGGTGTCCTCGACCAGGCGGAACTCCGGATTGTCCCGCTCGATCTCCCGCTGTGTCAGTTCTCGGATGGGCTTGACGTCGACCTGGTCGATGATCGCCGCGAAGATCTTCTGGCGCGGTCCGTGACGGTGTCCCACGGTGACCCACACGATCTGGCCCTTCTTGTACTTGTGGCGCTTGTCGCCCAGCCGGATCGTCGCGGTCTTCCGGCCCTTGCGAAGCTGATCGACGAACAGTGGCGAGTAGAAGTTGAGGGCGAACACGAATCACGCTCCGAACGATCGGGGTCGACGAAATGCAGCGCCGAAGCACCGTATCCGGTGTTCGCCGTCAAGCGGGTGACCCCTCCCGCACCCCCGCCGCCACCTCCGGCGTCCGGCCCCGGCCGAGACACCGCAGCTCTCGCCGAGGCCGCGGTGCAGGCCTCGCGTTCACCGCGATGCGCCGGATGGGCCTCCGCATCCGCCGGTCGCACCGGCCGGACGCCGGCGATCTCGTCGTTGACGTGCCACAGCAACCCGGACCGCACTCCAGCCGACAGAGGTCGGGGCGCCGGACGATGCGGGCACCCGTGCGACGCGACCAGGGTCCGTATTCGAGGGCCCGGCATGCGAGGCGAGGTCGGCGGCGGCGGCTCCTCCTGGGTCTCCTGGAAGGCCACCCGCTCCGGGTGCTTGCCGGGTCACCGCCAGTGGTCGCAGTGACGCGCCCGGATGAGCGTGGCCCGACCCGTGGGCATCAGGGTCACGCCGCCGTCGAATACTCCTCGACCCGGGCAATCACCCCCAGCCGGGCCCGCCGCCGGGACGGCCGCCGTTCGGCGCCGCCCCGGCCCGTGATCACTTGCCGGTGAAGAACCGCTTGAGAGCGGCGAAGAACCCGCGGCCCTGAGCCTCCGCCTTCTCGTAGAGCTCGGGCAGGTCCTCACGGATGTCCTGGAGATCGTCCTTGAGGTTCGCCGACCTCTCCTGGACGACGTCGACCGTCTTGTCGAACACGTCCTTGGACTTGTCGGCGATCGCGCCCCCGGCGTCCTTGGCCGCGGAGGCGGAGTCGCCGACCCACTTCTCGAGCGCCTCCCAGCCGGTCTTCTTGCCCGATGCGGGAGCCGACGCGGATGCCGCAGCCGCACCGGAACCACCGACCCACTTCTCAAGCGCCTCCCAGCCCGTCTTACCGGACGGACCCGAGGACGTAGCGGCAGCCGATGAGCCACCGGAACCACCGACCCACTTCTCAAGCGCCTCCCACCCGGTCTTACCCGACGGACCCGACGCAGCCGCGGCGCCCCCGGAACCACCGACGCCCTTCTCACGCGCCTCCCCCCCCCTCTAACCGG
>CALMEC010000473.1 GCA_937862675.1 uncultured Actinomycetes bacterium | reverse complement strand
GACTCGGTGATGTGCTCGATGGTGGACGCGATCTGGTCGCGCGGAGCTCCCCGGCTGCCGGTTCCGAGGAGCGCGTCCACCACGACGCGGTCGGTGTCCAGCATGGACGGCGTGAACGGACGAGGACGAAGACCCATGGAACGGGCGACGGCGGCCATTGTCATGGCGTCGGGGGTCCGTGGCGAATGCCCCCGCGGCGTCGCGATCTCGACCTCCCAGCCCGCGTCGGCCAGGTGGCGCGCGACGGTGTAGCCGTCACCGCCATTGTTGCCGCGTCCGCACACGATGAGGCACGACCGGTGCCGTGGGTAGCGGCGCAGGATGGCCTCGGCGGCACCCAGACCGGCCCGCTCCATGAGGACGATGGAGGGGAGCCGGTGGCGCGTGGTGGTGCGACGGTCGGCCGAGCCGAGCGCGGAGGCGGAGTAGAGGGGCAGCGCTCCGTCGATGGGGGGATCACTGGATGGCTGAGCACGCATCCCTGCATCCTACGGACCACCATGGGCCGGCCGACCCTGCATCGGGCCGCTCGCCGCGTGACCGCGCCCGGGCGGATCGACGCCGGCACGAGACGGCGTGAGGAGGAGCAGACGCCGGGCCGTGTTCATGCGGCGTGTCATGTCCGGTGCCAGGCACCGGACATGACACGCTCGTCCGGTCTGACGCGAATTACCTGCACACAGACGCATTCCGGAGATCGGCACCTGCGGCCGTGTCATCTCCGGTGCCAGGCACCGGAGATGACACGGCACGTCGTCACGGCCCGGCCGGACGCACGTCCATGTGCCATCCGGCCGGGCTTTGTCCCACTATCGGCGCGTCAGGTCATCACGATGAGCCGAAGGGGGATCCCTCCCGAGACCGACACGACCGATGGCCGTCCGGTCTGTCGCGGTTCATCCGGCGGGCCCCGGGTCCGACTCCGCGATGGCCGTCGCGGCTGCCATCCCACGACTGTGGGTGAGCGTCAGCACGATGCGCGTGACACCGTGACGCTCGGCCCACTCCCGGTAGTGGCCGTGCAGGCGGACGGTCGGGGCCCCCCGCCCCCGGACCACTTCCACCTCCCGCCACCGCGTCATGCCGCGCCCCAGCGCCTTGCCGACGGCCTCCTTCGCCGCGAAGCGTGCGGCGTAGTGCTGCGCGGGGAACGGCTTCGCCGAACAGTAGGCCACCTCGTCGGGCGTGAAGCACCGCTCGGCGAACCGCGGGCGGCGTTCCAGCGCGTGAGCGATCCGGTCGATCTCGATGAGGTCCAGCCCGACACCGACGATCATCGCGCATCTCCCGCCGGGCGCCGCCGGGCGCGGCCGAACAGGTCACCGAGAAGGGCGAGATCGTGCGACGGTGCGACGTCGTCGTCCAGCGCTCCCGCATCGGCCGTCCATCGCGTCAGCGCACGTCCCTGGAGGACCTGCCACGGTGCGTCGTCATGCGCGGCGCGACGTGCCACGAGCTCACCGCGGAGGGGTTCGTCGGATGCGGCGACCACGAGGTTGCCCGAGGACTCGGCCGAGATGGTACGGGGATCGGCGATCACGATCACCTCACCGTACGCCGCCCGCATGGTGGCGGCAACGGCGTGCGCGAATCCCAGCGGCGGGATGTCGATCATGTTGATCAGGTGGAGTCCCCCGGGGCGCAGCACCCGGCGGACGATGTCGACGAACTGCCGTGTCACCAGGGGGTGCGGTACGAGGAGTCCCAGGAAGGCGTCGCCGATCCCCACATCCGCCGATGCCGCGGGCATGTCCGCCAGCCGCGCCCGGCCGTCGCCGATGAGCGGGCGGACACGCGGCTGGCGGTCCAGCCCGAGATAGGTGAGGGCGACGTCGGTGAGGCCGGCGTCGATCTCCAGATTCTCCAGGAGGCCGAGGATCTTGATGGAGGTGGTGGAAACGATGGAGAAGGTGACGTCCGGGTGCTTTTCCTGGAAGGGTGCGGTGATGCG
>CALMEC010000472.1 GCA_937862675.1 uncultured Actinomycetes bacterium | reverse complement strand
TGGTTCGATGTGTCCGCATATACCCGTGTGGGTATCCGAACACCTCGCCAGTATACCCATTGGGGTATAACGGGGACCCGGCCATGGGTTGCTCCCATCGCCGCTCGCACCCGCCGGGCGTGGCGTCATGCCGTGAGGGACGGATCACGGATGCGGGGACGGCCGGACCGACCTGACATCGGCGTGCGTCCGGAGGTGCGATCGGCCCCGACGCGGAGGGAGGGGGTTGGGCAGGATGATGGTCGTGAGGCGCCGCATCATCGAACACCGGGCGACCATCCTCGCCGTCGTCGCGGTCGTGGCGATCGCGATCGGTGCCGTCCTCCATCTCATCGGTGAGGGGGAGGCGGGACGCCAGGTCTGGCGTGCGGCCGTCGCGCTCCTGGCGCTCGAGCTCTGTTACGAGGTGCTCCGGAGTCTGTTCGTCGACCACAGCCTGGGCGTCGACACCATCGCGCTCGTGGCGATGGTCGGTGCGCTGGCGCTGGACGAGGCTCTCGCCGGTGTCGTGGTGGGGCTCATGTTCACCGGCGGGGCGGCGCTGGAGTCGGCGGCGACACACCGGGCGCGACGTGAGCTGACCCAGCTCGTGGCACGCGCGCCGAACCTCGCCCGGGTGCGTTCGTGTGACACGATCCGCGAGGTGCCCGTCTCGGAGGTCGTTCCCGGTGACGTCGTGGTGGTGCGCACCGGCGAGGTGATCCCGGTGGACGGCATCCTCGTCACCTCCGAGGCGACCGTCGACACCAGCGCGCTCACCGGTGAGCCACTGCCCGTCACGGTCACCCGGGGTGACGCGGTGCTCAGCGGGACCGCGAATGCGGGGGACCTGTTCGACGTGCGCACCGACCGTCCCGCGGTGGACAGCGCCTATGCCGCGCTTGTGCGTCTGGTGGAGCAGGCGCAGGGCCAGCGTGCGCCCTTCGTGCGCATGGCCGATCGCTACGCGGGCTTCTTCCTTCCGTTCACACTCGTGATCGCCGGGATCGCCTGGGCCATGAGTGCCGATCCGGTGCGTGCGCTCGCCGTGGTCGTGGTGGCGACACCGTGTCCGCTGATCCTCGCCGCCCCGATCGCGCTGGTCTCCGGCCTCTCGCGCGCGGCACGGCGCGGGGTGATCGTGAAGGGCGCGGGGACGATCGAGACGCTCGGGGAGGCCCGCACCGTCCTGTTCGACAAGACCGGGACGCTGACGGTCGGGACACCGGACGTGCGCGAGGTGGTCACCGTCGGCGACCGCTCGCCCGACGAGGTCCTCCGTCTGGCGGCCTCGGGGGACCGGATGTCGGCGCACGTGCTGGGCGCGGCGCTGGTGCGGGCGGTCGGGGAGGACGGCATCGAGGTCGCGACCGACGTCCGTGAGGACCCCGGGCAGGGTATCGCCGGACGGGTCGGGCCCCACGCCGTGGCCGTGGGCAGCCGGGCGTTCCTCCGCGGGGAGGGGTACGACCCCGACGGCGTCCCGCGTGGCCGCGGATCCGGTGAGTCACAGATACTGGTCGGCGTCGACGGTGACGTCGCCGGGGTGATCGTCCTCGCCGACGAGCTGCGCCCGGACGCCGGCGACCTGGTGGGCCGCCTTCGCGCCGAGGGCGTGGAGCATGTCGTGCTGGTCTCCGGTGACCGCCGGTCGGTCGCCGAGCGCACGGCGCACGCCCTCGGCATCGATGAGGTCTACTCCGAGCAGACGCCCGAGGACAAGCTGGACGTGGTCCGTCGCATGCGTGACGACCCGCTCCGGCGCCCTGTCGTCATGGTGGGGGACGGCGTGAACGACGCCCCGGCGCTGGCGCTGGCCGACGCCGGGATCGCCATGGGCGCGGGAGGCGCGACCGTCTCCTCGGAGACCGCCGACGCCGTGATCACGGTCGATCGGATCGACCGCGTCGTCGACGCCGTCCACGCCGGCCGCCGGTCACTCCGGATCGCCCGGCAGAGTGTCCTGGCCGGCATGGGGCTCAGCATCGTGGCGATGGGGTTCGCCGCCGTCGGCCTCCTGCCGCCGGTGGCCGGTGCCCTGCTGCAGGAGGGGATCGACCTGGCGGTGATCCTCAACGCGTTGCGTGCACTGCGGTCGTAACACCCGACCGGGGGTGCCACCCGGTCCGTGGTCGCTCCGTGGGTGGCGGACATCGTGACCGGACGGGTGACGTACCTCTACGACGGTGACGGCCCGATGTCCTCCGTCGGCTCGTCCGCCGCGTCCGGGCCTCGGTCATCCGGGTGGACGTCGTGGTCCGCGAACGGGATGCGCGCGGTCGGGCCGTACGGTCGGAGGAGAGAGGTCCATCGCTACAATCGGCAATCCAGCCCCTGCTCCTGAGGAGGAGCCCATCAGCCTGCGCGTGATGAAGTTCGGCGGCTCGTCGGTCGCCGATGCCGAGAAGATCAAGAACGTCGCACGTCGCATCGCCGCCGCCCGCGAATCCGGCGACGACGTGGTCGTCGTCCTCTCCGCGCGCGGCAAGACCACCGACGGACTCGTCGCGGACGCGGCCGAGATCACGGCCACCCCGTCGCTCCGCGAGATGGACATGCTCCTGTCCACCGGTGAGCGCGTCTCCTGCGCGCTCATGGCCATGGCGCTGGCGGATCTCGGCCATCGGGCCATCTCGTTCACCGGTTCCCAGGCGGGCATCCTCACCGACGGCGCCCACACGAAGGCCAAGATCCTCGAGATCCGGGGCGACCGTATCCGTGACGCGCTGGCGCGTGACCACATCGTCCTGGTGGCGGGCTTCCAGGGCGTCTCGCCCGCGAACGACGTCACCACGCTGGGACGTGGCGGCAGCGACACCACCGCCGTCGCGCTCGCCGCGGCCCTGGACGCCGACGTGTGCGAGATCTACACCGACGTCACCGGCGTGTTCAGCGCCGATCCCCGCGTCGAGCCCACCGCGGTCAAGCTTCCGCTCGTCAGCCACGAGGAGATGCTCGAGGCCGCGTCGGCGGGCTCGAAGGTGCTGGCCCTTCGAAGCGTCGAGTTCGCCCGAAACCACAACGTGCCCGTCCACGTGCGCTCGTCGCTCGTGCCGGACGAGGGCACCTGGATCACCGAGGAGACCCCGGACATGGAGCAGGCCATCGTTACCGCGATCGCTCACAGGAGCGACGAGGCCAAGATCACCCTCACCCATGTCGCGGACAAGGCGGGGGGCGCCCCCGCCCTCTTCACGGCGCTGGCCGATGCCCTGGTCAACGTCGGCATCGTCATCCAGAACGGGAGCATCGAGGGGCACACGGACGTGTCGTTCACCGTCCCCCTGGCGGAGGCGAAGAGGGCGGAGTCGGTCATCACCGGCCTGCGGGACGAACTCGGCTACGCGGAGATGGCGACCAACGACCAGATCGGATCGGTGGCGCTGGTCGGGGCGGGCATGAAGTCCGAGCCGGGCGTCGCCGCCAAGATGTTCCGGGTGCTGGCGGCCGAGGGCATCAACATCCAGATGATCGACACGTCGACGATCCGCATCACCGTCGTGATCGACCGACGCGAGGTCGAGCGGGCGGTGCGTGCATTGCACGACGCGTTCGATCTCAGCAACGAGGCCGAACGGAGGGCCAATGTTTAACGTCGCCGTCGTCGGAGCGACCGGTGCCGTCGGCGGCACCATGCTCCGCGTGCTCGAGGAGCGCGGGTTCCCTGTCACCGAGCTCCGGGCTCTCGCGTCCGCGCGCAGCGCCGGGCATCAGCTGGACTACCTCGGCAAGCCCGTCTTCGTCGAGACGCTGACCGAGGACTCGTTCGAGGGCGTCCACATCGCCCTGTTCAGCGCCGGCGGCGACCGTTCGCGCACCTTCGCGCCGGCCGCCGTCGAGGCGGGCGCGGTGGTCATCGACAACTAGTGGTCCTACCGCATGGACCCCTCCGTGCCGCCAGTCGCCCCCGAGGAAACCGAAGAGGACATAGAGGTTCTTAATGCAATCATTACCAATCCCAACTGGTTGGCGGCCCCGCTGGTGGTCGCCCTCAAGCCGATCCTGAACGCGGCCGGCCTCGAGCGGGTCGTCGTCTCCAGCTACCAGGCGGTCAGCGGCACCGGCACGGCCGCCGTCGAGGAGCTGCTCACCCAGTCGCGTGGTTACCTGGACGGGCGGGAGCCCGAGCCCGCCGTGTATCCGCAGCCGATCGCCTTCAACGTGCTTCCGCACATCGATACGTTCGACGAGTCGGGCTACACGGGCGAGGAGCGCAAGGTCGCCGCCGAGTGCCGCAAGATGCTCGGCATCCCCGATCTGCCGGTCAGCGCGACGTGCGTGCGCGTGCCCGTCGTCCAGGCGCATTCCGCGTCGGTGCACATCGAGACGCGCGACAAGCTGTCCGCGCAGCACGTGCGTGAGCTCCTGATGGCGGCGCCCGGAGTGATCCTGCAGGACGAGCCGATGCACGGCGTGTACCCGCTTCCCCGCGATGCCACCGGATCCGACGAGGTCTTCGTCGGGCGCATCCGTGAGGACACCTCGCACCCTCGCGGGATCGCCATGTGGGTCGTGAGTGACAACCTCCGCAAGGGCGCGGCCACCAACGCCGTGCAGATCGCCGAGTCGCTCGTCACGAAGGGCTGGCTTTAAGCACCGAGTCGTCTCCGTCCACAGGGCAGGTGACGGTCACTGAGTGAGGTGGATCCACCTCACTCACCCATGGCGATGGCCGCCCCCGGTGTCACGGATGTCCGGGATCGTCCTGTAGCGTCGACGGGTCAACGACGAGGGCAGGGGCCACGCATGAGACTCGACGGCAAGGTGATCGTGGTCACGGGCGGATCCCAGGGCATCGGCGAGGCGCTGGCGCGCCGCTACGCGCGTGAGGGGGCCGCCGTGGCGATCCTCAATCGCGACCACGACGCGGGCCGGGCGGTGGCTGAGTCCATCGCCGCGGACGGCGGGCGTGCGATCGCGGTGCGATGCGACGTCGGGGACATCGCCGGGCTCGGCGACGCCGTCGGGCAGGTGCACGACGCGTTCGGGCCGGTGGACGTGCTGGTCAACAACGCCGGCGCGTTCGTCATGTCGCCCCTGGGCGGCACGAACGAGGCCGACTTCGACCTGATGATCGACGTCAACCTGAAGGGGCTCTTCTTCCTCTGCCAGGAGGTGCTGCCGGACTTCGAGGCCGCCGGGCGGGGGAAGATCATCAACATCGGGTCGATCTTCGGCAACGACGGGTTCCCCGAGTCGGCCGTCTATTGCGCCACGAAGGCCGCCGTTCACATGTTCACGAAGGTGCTGGCGCTCGACCTCCGCGAGCGCAACATCCAGGTCAACGCCATCGCCCCCGGTTTCATCGAGACGCCGCTGAACGCCGGATTCCGTGCGAACAACGCCGACTACCGGCGCCGGGCGGATGAGCGCTTCGGCGGGCCCGGCGTCTGGATGCAGGCCGACGAGCTCACCGGGGCCGCGGTCTTCCTCGCGTCCGAGGACGCTGACTCGGTCACCGGGGCCACGCTCTACGTGGATCGGGGCTGGTCCGCCTACTGAGGTGCGGACCGGCGGGCGTCCTCAGCAGCGGCGCGCCGGGTGAGGGCGTCGAAGGGGACGGGATGGCCCATCCGGCTGACCTGGCGTCGTTCGGGCACCTCACCGGAGTCGATGGCCACCAGACACCCGGCGCAGATCATGTCGCCGTCGGGTGCGGTGACCGTGGCGGCGCCATGCTCGGGATCGATGGAGCACAGGCCGGCGAACGGATCATCCGCCGGGGCGTCGACGCCGATGGCGTCACCGACCTGCTGCAGTGTGACGAAGGCCTCGTCGACCCGCAGGTCGAGCCGGTGGATCACGGCGGCGGAACCGGCCGCCGCGGTGTCACCGTTGATGAGCACCTGATGCTCGATCACCTGGTCGATGGTGGCGAGGAGATCCGGGGTGATACCCGGGTGACGGCGCAGGAGGATGGCTCGCGCGCGCAGGGCGTCCAGCCGTACCTGAAGCTGGGTGCGCGCATCGATCATCGCGTCGCCGTCCGGGGAGCCCAGCCGGCGGTTGCCCCAGGCCACGGCCATGAGTCCGCCGAGCGCGGCGAGGCAGAGCAGTAGGAGATCCTCCGGCACGATCTGAGTTTAGATGGTCGATCTCATGGAGCTCGCGGACTGGTGCGTGTCCCTGGCGGTGCGGATGCGCCTCCCGGCGGCTCGACGATGCTCCGCATCCACCGGTGACGCACTCCACATCTACGCTTCCGCGGAATCAACCACCTCGTGTCCGTGTGGCGCGGGTTCCGGGCGTGACAGCTCAGGTGTCAGACACCTGCGTTGTCAGCGTGAGCACGCGGACAGTCGGCACACGGCCGGTCGTGTTCGGCGCCTGTTAGGCGTCTGACACCAGCGCTGTCACGCCCGCCATCGGGCCCGAAACGACCTCGCGCGCCGGGATCACCGGCGCGCGAGTCGATACCGCAGGTATGTCGGGGAGCGGCTACACGCCGACGGTCTGGAGGACCGGCTCCACCGACACCATGTGCTTCTTGAAGAGCATGGTGTCACGACCCAGGCCGAGCGCGAGACCGAGCAGCTGCGGAAGGTGCAGCACCGGCATGTTGTACTCGGTGTCGTTCTGGATCTCGGCCTTGCGCTGGTATGCGTCCATGGCCAGGTGGCACAGCGGGCACGGGGTCACCATGCAGTCCGCTCCGGCGTCACGTGCCTGGGACAGCGCGACGTGCGACTCGGAGAGGGCCACCTTCTCGCGCGCCAGCACGATCGGGAAGCCGCAGCACTTGGTCTTGGCCTCGTAGTCGGCCACCTCGCCGCCCAGGGCGCGGATGAGGCGCTCCATGGACTCGGGCTTGTCGGGGTCCTCGAAGCCCATGACCGACGACGGACGCAGCAGCTGGCAGCCGTAGTACGGCGCCACCCGCAGGCCGTTCAGTCCGCGCGGGCCCTGCTTCTCGAGCAGGGAGAGGCCCTCCTCGGTGGAGATGTACCACAGGAGGTGGGTGACCTCGACGCCGCCGGAGTAGGGGCGCGCTCCCGCCTTGACCAGGTCGGCGTTGACCTGCTCCAGGAGACGCGGGTCCTCGCGGACCATCTTGTTGGCCTTGCGCAGGTTCATCGTGCAGACGTTGCAGATGGTGAGGATGTCGTGCCCCATCTCCTCCGCCTCGGAGAGGATGCGCACGTTGAGCGCGAGGTACAGGTTCGGCTTGGCCTCGGCGATGTCGCCGGCGCCGCAGCACGTGGCCGATGGCATCGGCACGAGCTCGATGTCGAGCATCGGAGCGAGGGCCTTGGTGGTCGCGTTGAGCTCCTTGGACGAGAACTCCGCGATACAGCCGGGGTAGTAGGCGAATGACTTTGCCACGGGCTAGATCGTCTCCTTCACGTTCTTCACGAGCTTCTTGACCTGGTCGAGGTTCTTGACCCGGTGGGGCAGCGGTCCGGGGACCTTGCCCTTCTGGAGCATGCGGGCCGAGAACGGCACGTCGAGCGACATGCGGACCGGGTCCGTCACGCCGGCGAGCAGGATCTCGTTCAGCTTTCCGCCGGTCTTCACCGACCAGAGGAAGCCGACGGCGTGGCGGCCACCGGCGTCCTTCATGCCGCGTCCCTCGCGGAACGAGATGGCGCCGAGCTTCTCGATGGCATCACGCGGATCGACGCCCTTGGGGCAGCGCTGGTTGCAGTACTGGCAGCGGGTGCACGCCCAGACGCCGTGCTTGCCCGTGTACATCTTGGCGCGCTCCTTGTGCTGGCCGTCGCGGATGTCACCGGCGAACCGGTAACCCCAGGCCAGCGCCGCGGGTCCGACGAAGTCGGGATCGGCGGCCAGCGAGTTGCACTCGCTGTAACAGGCGGCGCAGAGGATGCAGTTGGTCTCCTTGACGAGGCGCTGCATGGCCTCCTTGGGGACGATGCGCTCCTTCTCGGGCGGCGGGCCGTCCGCCAGCAGATACGGTTTGACCGACTTGACCTTCTCCCAGAACGGGGTCATGTCGACCACCAGGTCCTTGATCGGCTCGAAGTTGCCGATGGGATCGATCTGGACGGTGTCCTCGCCGGACCACTCCTTCAGCTCCTCGACCTGCTGCATGCAGGCGAGGACGGTGCGTCCGTCCGCCTTGCAGGCACAGGATCCGCAGATGGCGCTGCGGCACGAATAACGGACGGCGATGGTGCCGTCCTGCTCGTTCTGGATGTTGAGGATCGCATCGAGCAGGGTGAGCTTCTCACCGTGTTCGACGGTGAAGTCCTGGTAGTAGGGCTCCGGGTCCGCAGAATCGGGCTGGTAACGAAAGATCTTGAATGTCGTCGAAGGCACGTCTCGGCTCCCTTAGTAGGTACGGACCTGCGGCTCGTATTTGGTGACGGTGACCTCGGAGTAGTCCAGGCGGATGTCGTCTCCGTCCAGGTACGAGAGGGTGTGCTTCATCCAGTTCTCGTCATCGCGGTCGGGGAAGTCAACCCGTGAGTGGGCGCCACGACTCTCCGTCCGCACGACGGCGCCC
>CALMEC010000471.1 GCA_937862675.1 uncultured Actinomycetes bacterium | reverse complement strand
GTTGCACCGTTGTCTTCGGCACCATGGACAGCTCCGCGGACGCGTAGCCGATGCCGGCCTCGTCCAGTGCGCTGCGCACGGCCATGAGCTCGGTGGGCTCGGTCGTGATCTGCCACTGGGTGCCGTCCTGGGCGATGTCCTCGGCACCCGCCTCGAGCGCGAGGTCCATCAGGGTCTCCTCGTCGACATCCGCGCTGTCGACCAGGATGATGCCCTTGCGGTCGAACTGCCACGCGACACTGCCCGGCGTGCCGAGGGATCCGCCGTGCTTGGTGAAGATGTACCGCACGTCGCTGGCCGCACGATTGCGGTTGTCCGTGAGGATGTTGCAGATGATCGCGACGCCCGCGGGGCCGTACCCCTCGTAGAGGACGGCCTCGTAGGACTCACCGTCGCCGCTTCCGGCGCCGCGCTGGATGGCGCGCTCGATGTTGTCCTTGGGCATGGAGGCGTCGCGTGCCTTCTGGATGGCGTTGGCCAGGGTGGCGTTGGCCGCCGGGTCCGGTCCACCCTCCTTCGCCGCGACGATGATCGCCCGCGACAACTTGGAGAAGAGCTGCCCGCGCTTTGCGTCCGCGGCCCCCTTCTTACGCTTGATGGTGGCCCATTTACTGTGGCCTGACACGTATTCCACCTCCCACTGTCGGCGTCGCCTGGTTGCCTGTGCCGTCGCCCCGCACAATATCGACAAAGAGACGGTGCACCCGGTCGTCCCCGGTGATCTCGGGATGGAACGCGGTCACGAGCAGCGACCCCTGGCGCGCTGCCACCGGATGGTCGCGGACGGTCGCGAGCACCTCCACGGACGGTCCGTGCTCCTCGATCCAGGGCGCCCGGATGAACACCCCCGGAAAGGGATCGTCGCCGACCGACGGCATGGACACGTCCGCCTCGAACGAGGCGACCTGGCGGCCGAACGCGTTGCGCCGGACGACGATGTCCATGCCACCGATCAGCGGCTGCCGCCCGCCCGTCGTCGAGGACGCCAGCATGATCATCCCGGCACACGTGCCGAACACCGGCAGCCCGCCGGCGACGGCGGACCGGATGGCGTCCACGAGTCCGCTGTCGCCGCCGATCAGCCCGATCGTGGTGCTCTCGCCCCCAGGGATCACCAGGGCGTCGAGGCCGTCCATCCGGGCGACGGTGCGGACCTGCCGCGGTGTCGCCCCCACCCGCTCCAGGGCCTCCTCGTGTTCCACGAAGGCGCCCTGGAGCGCAAGCACCCCGACCGAGAGGCCGCTCACGAACCCCGGGTGTGGAGCAGCTGATCCTCGCTGAGCGACTCCATGCCGATGCCGACCATCGCCGGGCCCAGGTCGGTGGAGACGCGGGCGAGGACGTCCGGATCCTCGAAGTGGGTGACGGCCTCGACGATGGCACGGGCGCGCGGCGCCGGATCGGCGCTCTTGTAGATGCCGCTCCCCACGAACACCCCGTCGGCGCCGAGCTGCATCATGAGCGCGGCGTCGGCCGGGGTCGCGACGCCGCCGGCCGAGAAGTTGACGACGGGCAGCCGCCCCTCCCGCGCGCCCTCGCTGACGAGCTCATACGGTGCGCGGAGATCCTTGGCGGCCGCGTACAGCTCGTCCTCCCGGAGCGCCGACAGGCGTGCGATCTCCGAGCGGATGGTGCGCATGTGGCGGACGGCCTCGACGACGTTGCCGGTACCGGCCTCGCCCTTGGTGCGGATCATGGCCGCGCCCTCGGCGACACGCCGCAGCGCCTCGCCCAGGTCGGTGGCGCCGCAGACGAACGGCACCGTGAAGCGGTGCTTGTCGACGTGGTTGGCCTCGTCCGCGGGCGTCAGCACCTCGCTCTCGTCGATGTAGTCGATCTCGAGGGCCTGCAGGATCTGGGCCTCGACGAAGTGGCCGATGCGGCACTTCGCCATGACCGGGATCGAAACGGCCTCCTGGATGTCACGGATGACCGACGGATCGCTCATGCGCGCGACACCGCCCGCGGCCCGGATGTCGGCCGGGATGCGCTCCAGCGCCATCACGGCGCACGCGCCGGCATCCTCGGCGATGCGCGCCTGCTCCGGCGTCGTGACATCCATGATCACCCCGCCCTTCAGCATCTGGGCGAGCCCCGCCTTCGCGCGCATGGTGCCTACGCGCCCGTTCGGCGTCTCTTCCTGCGACAAACCCTGCTCCCGTCGGTCGACCGTGTGAACAGACGAATAGTATCGCCCGCGCCCCGACCGGGGCGGAGACCGGCCGCATGCGGGTCGCCGGTCCCTCCCGGAGGCGGCTCGGGACGCCCTCTCACCCCTGCCGCAGGGCGCGGATGACCGGTTCTCCGGTGTCGTGGAACCCGCCATCTAGTCTCCCGGGATGCGCACGCGACGGAATGTGACGGGAGACGGTGGCCGCTCCCCCCTCCTGCGGCGCTTCGCCGCCATCCGCGCCCAGATGGACATCCCGGAGGACTTCCCGCCGGAGGCGTCCGAGGAGGCCCGGGAGGCGGCGCACGCGAACGGCGGCGACGGCCGGCCCGTCTCCGACCTGCCCTTCTTCACGCTCGACCCGCCGGGCAGCAGGGACCTGGACCAGGCGATGCATCTCGCGCGCGACGGGTCCGGGTACCGGGTGCACTACGCCATCGCGGACGTCCCCACGTTCGTCCGGCCCGGCGGGGCGCTGGACCGTGCCGCCCGCGACCGTGGGGTCACGGTCTACGCACCCGACCGCCGCACCCCCCTCCACCCGCTGGTCCTCTCGGAGGGGGCCGCCAGCCTCCTGCCCGGCCAGGACCGGCCGGCATTCGTCTGGGACGTCCGGCTGGGCGGCGACGGCGAGATCGCGGACGTGGGTCTCGAGCGCCGCACCGTCCGCAGCGTCGCCCGCATGGACTACCCGTCGGTCCAGCGCGAGATCGACTCCGGCACGCCCGACGAGCAGCTCATCCTGCTGCGCGACATCGGCCGGCTGCGCGCGGACGTCGAGCTGGCACGCGGCGGTGCCAGTCTCGCCCTCCCCGACCAGGAGGTCGTGCGGCAGCCGGGCGGATGGACCGTCCGTTTCGTCCCGCCTCTCGCGGTGGAGGACTGGAACGCCCAGATCTCCCTCCTGACCGGCATCGTGGCGGCACAGATCATGGTCGAGGCCGGCGTCGGCATCCTGCGCACGATGCCGCCGGCCGAGGAGCGGGCCGTCCGCGATCTGCGCAGCGTGGCGGCCGGGCTCGGCATCGACTGGCCGGCGAACCTGTCGTACGGCCAGATGCTGCACCGCATCGACCGGACCGACCCGCGCCATCTGGCGTTCATCCTCCTACACCGTCCTCGACGCCGGGTCGCGGTCGGATCCCCCCGTCCACGCCGCGCTCGCCACGCCGTACGCGCACGTCACGGCCCCGCTGCGCCGCCTGGTCGACCGTTTCGGCCTGGTCGTCTGCGAGGCGGTCCACGCCGGCCGGCCGGTGCCCGAGTGGACCACGGACGGCCTTCCCGACGTGCCGAAGCTCATGGCGGCGGGCGACCGCCGAGCGGGATCCGTCGAACGTGCCTGCCGGGACGCCGTCGAGGCGGCGGTCCTCAGCACGCGCATCGGGACGCGCATCCCCGGCGTGGTCATCGACGTGCCCGATGACGACCACATCCTGGTCCAGCTGACGTCGGTCGGTGTCGAGGCGCAGGCGGCCGGCCACGCGGAGCGAGGTGCGCTCGTCGACGTCGAGGTGGTCGACGCCCGGATCGAGGACGGCAGCGTCACGCTGCGGATCCACGGCCCGGACTGACGATCAGACGGCGGCGACCTCGGTGTCCACGGCGCTCAGCGTCCGCGCGGGCGCCGACGGCGCGAGGGCGTCGGCCAGGGCCTGGGCGACGGCGATGAACGCGACGAGTCCAGGGGCTCCGCCGCCGCGCTCGTCCGCCGGTACGACCAGCGACACGCCGGCGCGCGCGATCGGGGACAGGCTCGAGTCGACCAGGGAGACGCCCGGCACGCCGTGCGTCCGTGCCGCGTCGAGGGCGGCGTCCGCCACGGTGATCTCCCGTCCGACGGCGACGGCCAGCACGCCGGCGCCCGGTTCCATGTTGGCCAGGCGGGCACGGACACGCGGCTCGAGGCTCTCGACGACCACCACCTGCCGCCCGGCGCGGGCGACGCGTTCCTCGATCAGCGAGACGACCGGACGGGCATGCCCCTCACCGGCCACGATGAGCGGGGTGCGTTCCGCGAGAGCGGCCGCCAGCGGCGCGATGCCGTCGGCCCCGAGGCGCGACAGGGCGTCGTCGAGCGCCAGGTGGTCCGCGGCGAAGAGGTTCTTGATCCCGTCGCCACCGGTGAACAGCCCGAGCTGTCCCGCACGCCGCGGCGGCAGCGCCGGTCGCTGTGCGGCGCGCACGGTGCGCTGGAGTTCGGGATAGCCCGAGTATCCGAGCGCCTGCGCGAAGCGCACGACGGTGGCCGGACTGCAGTGCGCGGCGACGGCGATCTCGTGGGCCGACAGGAGCGGCAGTTCGGCGATGTGGTCCACCAGGTACCGGGCGAGCGCCTGCTGCGCCGGGCTGAAGGACTCGTACTCACGGCGGAGCCGCTCGGCAAGGGTGTGGGCGTCAGGTGGCATCGCGGAACCGTTCGACGCGTCACGCGCGGTCCCTTCCCGCATGCGCACCTCATCCGGCCGTGGCGGCCTCACCGGTGGCGGTGGTGATCGCAGCGGACGCCGCGGCGTCGCGACGTGCCAGGGCCGCCGCCTCGGGACTGGCCGGTGAGGGCCACACCAGATCGGAGGGCTCGAGCGTGGACAGGTCGGCCGCCGGATCGTCCGCGGCCCGTCCCGCGTGCAGGCGGATGGCGTCCTCGAAGAGGTTGCGGACCTCGCGGGCGTTGCCGAACGTGGGTCCGGAGTTCTCGACCATGAGGGCGGTGACCTCCCCGAGGCGCACCTCGCCCGCCGCCGACAGCGTGTAGTCGTATTTCACGATCATGCTCCGGAAGATCGCCGCGAGTTCGTCCGCCGTGTAGGACGCGAACTGCAGGATCTGCGAGAAGCGGCTGCGGAGCCCCGGATTGCTGTCGAGGAGACGTGCCATGGGCTCGTCGTAGCCGGCGAGGACGACGGCCAGCCGGTCGCGGTTGTCCTCCATGCGCTTGAGGAGCGCGGCGATGGCCTCCTGACCGAAGTCCTGGGTCCCGGCGGCACCGGCGAGCGTGTACGCCTCGTCGATGAACAGGACGCCGTCGAGTGCCTGGTTCACCTTCTCGTCGACCTTCATCGCCGTCTGTCCGACGTACCCCGCCACGATACCGGCGCGGTCCGTCTCGACGAGGTGCCCGGAGCGCAGCACGCCGAGCCCCTGGTAGATGCGGCCCATCAGCCGCGCCACCGTCGTCTTGCCCGTGCCGGGGGGACCGACGAACACCAGGTGCAGACCGACCTCGGGCACCTTCTTGCCCTCGGCACGCCGCCTCTCCTGAACCGTGATCAGATCGGTGAGGGTACGTATCTCGTGCTTCACGTCCTGGAGACCCACCAGCTCGTCGAGCTCGGCCATGGCCGACTCCAGCTCCGCCGCCCGCTGCTGCGGGGTCAGCTCCTGCACCTGGGGGCTGGCCGCACCCTCGAGGGGCGGCGCGTCGCCCACCGCCACGCGCTGCGCGTCGTCCGGGCGCCCGGCGGCCGCGAGTGCGGTCGCCCACTCGGCACGCACCGACGCCGTCACGGCGGGGTCGACGGGCCGTGCACCGGCGCAGGCCGTGACGGCCTGCGCCAGGACATCGGCGGCGCGGGCGTGGTCGCCCTGCTGCATCGCGACCGATCCCAGGAGACGCAGAGCGCGCACCGTCGACCAGTCGGCGCCGCGGATGCGATCCGCCAGTCCGGCCGCCTCGTCGAGCGCCGTCCGGGCACCGGGCAGGTCACCGGAGCGCTGACGCGCCAGCCCGAGGTCGGTCAGCCAGCCATCGGCGAGAAGATCCATGCGCCCGACCCCGCGGGCCCCGCCGACGGCGCTGTCGAAGCGGCGTGCCGCCTCGGCGGGGTCGCCGGTCGCGAGTGCGAGCTGACCGCGCATGTGGTCGGCGGTGACGGCGACCAGCGGATCGGAGTCCGCCGTCTCGAGACGGCGGACGAGGTCCTGCGCCTCCTGGAGGCGTCCCGCCGCGACCGCCCGGTCGAACACACCCGCGACCACCGCCACTCGATCCGCCGCCATCGGCCCTCCCCGGAAAACGTCCGTCGGGGCAGTGTAGTCGCCATCCGGACGCGATCTCGACGGAGGGACGTCTGCCTGGGGGTGGGGTCAGCACCGCCACGTATCATGCGCCCCGTGTCCAGCCCTCTCCTGAACGCGCCCTTGGCCGTGACGTGGCTCCGCGTGCTCGCGATCCCGGGTCTCATGGCGCTGCTCCTCATCGACCCGGACAGCATCCCCGGCGGACGATGGTGGGCATTCGGCGTGTTCGTGGGCGCCGTGCTCACGGACTGGGTGGACGGGCGGCTGGCACGTTCCCTCGGTCAGGTCACGGTCCTCGGCTCGTTCCTCGACAGTCTGGCCGACAAGCTCCTCATCAGCGCCGCGCTGGTGGCGCTGATCGAGACGGACCAGATGACGGCGTGGGCCGCGATCATCATCATCTCGCGGGAGTTCGCCGTCACCGGTCTGCGCCTGATCGCGGCCGCCGAGGACCTCATCATCCCGGCGGGCAACCTGGGCCGGTGGAAGATGACAAGCCAGAGCCTGGCGCTCGCGTGGATCATCGCGCCCGGAGGCCCGCACATCGTGGAGGACGTCCTGCTCTACATCGCCCTGTTCCTGACCATCCTGTCGGGCGCCTACTACTTCGTCATGGCCCGTCGGCGCCTCTTCGGGGGGAAGCCGGCCGGGACGAAGACCCTGGAACGCCTGTGAGGCTCGCCATCGCCCTGCTGGGCGCATATCTCCTCGGCTCGATCCCCTTCGGGTATCTGCTCGGCCGCCTGCGCGGGGTGGATCTCCGTGCCGTCGGCAGCGGCAACATCGGGGCGGCCAACGCATTCCGCAACCTGGGACGACGGTGGGGCGTCCTCACCATGGTGCTCGACATCGGCAAGGGCGTCGCCGGGGCGGTGCTCGGCCGCATCCTGCTGGACGACCCCTGGCCCATCGCCGCGGGCGCCGCCGTCATGATCGGTTCGATCTTCCCGGTGTGGATGCACTTCCGCGGGGGCAAGGGCGTCGCCGCCGCCGGTGGCGTGGTCATCGGCCTCCTGCCCTGGGTCGCGCTGGTGCTCCTCCCCACCTGGCTCGTCGTCGTCGGCGTGTCGCGCATCACGTCGCTGGCCGCCATCATCACGGCGCTCGCGTTCACGCCACTCGCCTGGCTCTTCGGGTACGACTGGCAGTACGTGGTGCTGGCCGGGCTCATCTCACTGCTCGTCCTGGTGCGCCACCGTGCCAACATCGGGCGCCTGCTCGCCGGGCAGGAGGCGCGCATCCACCTGGGAGGCAAGGGGAACTCCCCCACGCCGGATGCCTGACACCGTCCTCATCACCGGCGCCACCGGCTTCGTCGGTGCAGCGATCCTGGAGCGCCTCGTCGCCGGAGACCGGCCGGTACGCGCACTCACCCGCACCGACGCGGGTGCGGAGGTACTGCGAGCGGCCGGTGCCCAGCCGGTACGCGGCGACATCCTGGATCCGGCGTCGCTGGACATGGCGATGGACGGCTGTGCCGTCGTCTACCACGTCGCCGGGGCCAACGCGTTCTGCCTGCCCGATCCCTCGCCGCTCTACACCATGAACGTCGACGGCACGCGCAACGTCGTCGAGGCCGCGGGACGGACCGGGGTCACGCGCGTCGTCCACACCTCGTCGGCCGCCACCATCGGCGAGCCGGCCGGTGTCGTGGCCACCGAGACCACACCGCACCGCGACGAGTTCCTGTCCCACTACGAGCGGTCCAAGTGGGAGGCCGAGATCGTCGCGTTCGAGACCGCCGGACGTGCGGGCGTCGACCTGGTGAGCGTCAACCCGGCATCCGTGCAGGGCCCGGGACGCGTCCGGGGCACAGCGAAATTGCTCATCGGTTATCTCAACGGAACCCTCAAGGCACTGATCGACTCCCAGATGAGCGTCGTCGACATCGCCGACTGCGCGGAGGGGCACCTCCTGGCCGAGGAGCGGGGAGTCCCCGGCGAGCGCTACATCCTGTCGGGCGCCATGGGTCCGGTGGGACTGGCCGGCGCCCTGGCGCAGCAACTGGCGGAAGCCATGGCGGGACTTGCTCTCTATCAGCTCCTCAAGCCTGGCGCTCCCTGCACAATGGGAACTTTCATCGGTGCCGTCTCCATGCAGACGGGCGGACCGGCCTTCGGAACCCCGGAATCGATGCTCGGCAGCGCTGCGGCAGTGGAACTCGCACGACGGCTGGGCGTACCCAGCAACAATGCCGGCGGCGCCGTGACGGCGGCGCGAATTCCCGACGCACAGGCAGCCTACGAGAGCGCGCTGACCC
>CALMEC010000470.1 GCA_937862675.1 uncultured Actinomycetes bacterium | reverse complement strand
TCGGTGACCAGCTTGATGCGCTGGGCCTCGCCGCCGGAGAGCGTGGGGCTCTGCTGGCCGAGCGTGAGGTAGCCCAGGCCCACGTCCTGCAGCAGCCGCAGGGGATGGGCGATGGAGCGGAACGGCGCGAAGTACTCCTCGACGGGTGCCCTCCGGGGGGACTGGGTCGCGGTGGTCGCACTGGACGAGGGGGACGGGCTCGTGACGGTGTTCGTCCCCTCAACCGCCCCGGGGATCACCGTCGGGCAGGACTGGTCGGCATTCGGCCAGCGCACCACCCTCAGCGGGACGACGACCCTCGATGCCGTGGCGGTCCGCCCGGAGTGGGTGATCCGGTACCCCCTGGAGGACGACGGCATCCCGACCACGCTCGGCGCCTATCCCCAGCTCCTCCATGCCGCCATCGACGTGGGCATCGCGCGCGGCGCGCTGGACGACGGCGTCGCATTCACGCGTCAGCACGCTCGCCCCTGGGCCCCCGCCGGCGTGGACCACGCCGTCGACGAGCCGCACGTCCAGGCCCTCTTCGGCCGCCTCGCGACCCTGGTGGAGGCCGCCGAGCTCTCGCTCGACCACGCCGCGGACCTGCTGGACGCCGAGCGCAGGTCGCGGACCCTCGAGACGGTCGGGGACGCCCGGCTCGCCGTCGGACGCGCCAAGGCGCTCGCGGGCGAGGTCGTGCTCGAGGTGACGATGTCGATCTTCGACGGCTCGGGGTCGACGGGCGTGGACGAGAAGCACGGCCTCGACCGCCACTGGCGGAACGCACGGGCGCACACCCTCCACGATCCGAACCGCTGGAAGTACATCCACGAGGGCCGTCGCCTCCTGCGCGACGAGTACCCGTCGGCGACGGACCACTCGATCTGATGACGTCCGCCGCACACACCCGCCGGGCGGTCCCCCCGCCGCTGGAGGATCTGCCGTCCGAGGTCGACGTCCTCGTCGTCGGAGCCGGACCCGTTGGATCCGCGCTCGCGATCGAGCTCGCTCTGCACGGCGTGTACCCCCTGGTACTGGACCGCGAGGCGGAGATCTCACACGCCAACGTCCGCGCCCGCAACGTCTCGATCCGAACGATGGAGCTGGCACGGAAGTGGGGCATCGCCGAGCGCCTCCGCGCGCTGCAGGCGCTGCCCGACGACTGGTACCGCGGCTTCGTGATCCGCACCCGTGTCGCAGGGCACGACCTCTGCCCGCCGATCTACGGCGACCGCCCCGCCTGGACCCCGCACGCGCACTGGCACGAGCTCTCCGCCGAGCGACCGCAGGACCTCCCCCAGTACCACCTCAACGCGGTGTTTCAGGAACGCGCCCTCGAGCTGGGCGTGAACATCGCACGCGGGTGGGAGGTGACGGGCGCCGTCCCCGAGGAGGACGGCGCCATCGTCACGGCGGTGAACGTCGGCACCGGTGCCGAGCGCACCATCCGGACCCAATGGCTCGTCGGATGCGACGGAGCCCGCAGCCCGGTGCGGAGGGCCGCCGGCATCGCCATGGTCGCCACCGAGCCGCACGGGCGCATCTACAACGTGGTGGTCCGGATCGAGAACGCGTTCGAACGGCTCGGCCTCCGGCCCGCGTCGCTCATGTTCGTCTTCAACCCCGACGTGGCGGGGATGGTCTCCCCCATCGACGGCGACCACTGGCGCCTGGGCGTCGGACCGGTGCCGCTCGACGAGACGATCGACGAGGACGACCTCCTGGAGGTCGTCGCCCAGCACCTCGGCAGGGACGTCCAGCCCGAGATCCTCTCCGCGTCCTCCTACCTGGCGCAGAAGCGCGTGGTCGTCACCCGGCGGGAGGGGCGCATCCTGCTCGCCGGAGACGCCGCCCACGCCTACCCGCCGCACTTGGGACAGGTCATGAACTCCGGCGTCGCCGACGCCGTCATGCTCGGCTGGACGCTCGCCGCCGTCGTCCACGGCTGGGGCGGCGACGTGCTGCTGGACGCCTACTCGCAGGAGCGCACGGCCGTCTCGCATCGGCTGAGCGACGCCACGCTCGCCATGGCCGCGGCCACGACCGACGCCGAACGGCTGATCCGCAGCTTCGGGGACCTGGACGGCGACGATCCGGGGACGGTCGCCCGCCGTGCCGAGCTGGGCGCCGTCATCACCGAGGTCATGGGCTCGGGGAATGACGGCCTCATCTTCGACGACCGCCATCCGGACTCGCCGATCGTGCTCCCCGACGGGAGCGACCCGGTTCCGGAGGATCCGTCCCGTTACGTCGCCGCGGCGCGACCGGGCCACCACGCGCCCCACGTCTGGCTGGGTGACGACGAGGCCCTCTCGGATCACCTCGGCCCCTGGTTCACCCTCCTCGACACCGGCGCAGAGGAGGACCGGCTCTCGGAGATCACGACCGCCCTCGCCGTGGCCGCGGTCCCGCACACCGTCCTGCGGACCCGGCACCCGGGCGTGCGGGACGCGTACGCCGCCCCGCTCACGCTCATCCGCCCGGACCGTGTCGTCGCGTGGCGCGCGGGCGTCGAGGACCACTTCCCGCCGAGAATCGCGGACGTCGTCCGCGGCGCCGTCGGCGTGCCGGCCGCGGAGGTCGTCCGATGACGACGACGGCACCGGCGAACCGCGGGACCGGCGAACCGGTCGGCGCACCGCTGCTCGAGCTCCACGACGTCAGCAAGCGCTTTGGCGGCGTGCGCGCGCTGCGCTCGGCACGGATGACGATCGCGCGGGGCGGCGTCGTGCACGGCCTCATGGGCGCGAACGGATCCGGCAAGTCGACCCTCCTCGGCATCCTCTCGGGACAGCTCCGCCCGGACAGCGGGAGCCTCACGGTCGACGGTGAACATGTCACTCTGACAGGCACGCGCGACGCCCTCGCGCACGGGATCGCGATGGTCAGCCAGGAGACCGCCCTCGCCCCGTCCCTCTCCATCGCCGAGAACGTCTTCCTCGGCCGGCTGAGTGCGAGGCGCGGGACCGGCATCGACTGGACGACGACGAACGAACGGGCGGCCGGGCTGCTCGCCGGACTCGGCGTACACGAGGATCCACGCGGCCCGGTGGGAGCACTGCCCCCGGACCGACAGCAGCTCGTGGAGATCGCCCGCGCCATCTCGCAGGACGCACGCATCCTGATCCTGGACGAGCCCACGAGCTCCCTGGACGAGGACGAAGTGCACACGCTCTTCTCGGCCGTCGACCGCCTGCGTGGGCGGGGCGTGGCGATCGTGTTCGTCTCGCATCGCATGGACGAGCTCCTCCGCCTGGTGGACGAGCTCACCATCCTCCGCAACGGCGATACGGTCGCCGAGGGCCCCATCGGCGAGTTCGACGCGCATCGCATCGTCGACGCGATGGTGGGACGGGCCGGCGCCTGGACCGAGCCGGTCCGCCCGTCGGGAACATCCCCGGCGCCGTCCCGGGCGCCCGCGCTGCGCGTACGGGGCCTGCGTGTGGGGGACCGAGTCCACGGCGTCGACGTCGATGTCGCACCCGGGCAGATCGTCGGCCTCGCCGGAATCGTCGGATCCGGCAGGCACATGACACTCGAGGCCATCTTCGGGCGCGTCCCCATGACCGCCGGTGAGATCGCCGTCGACGGAACCCCGATCCGGGTCACCTCGCCGATCACGGCCATCGGCGCGGGCATCGCCTACCTGCCGCCGGACCGCAAGACCGACGGACTCGTCCTGCAGCAGAGCGTCAGCCACAACCTGACGGCGGTGATCAACCGGCGACGCCGGCGGCTGGCGCCACCTCACCTGGCCAGGGAACGCGCCCTCGTGGAGCAGTGGATGCGTGCCGTCAGCATCGTCGCCGCCTCCCCGGACGCGCCCGTGAACACCCTGAGCGGAGGCAACCAGCAGAAGGTGGCCCTCGCCCGCTGGCTCGTGACCGAGCCCCGCGTCTTCCTCCTGGACGAGCCGACCCGCGGGGTCGACGTCGCCGCCAAGGAGGACATCCACCGGCTTCTGCGCTCGGCCGCCGACCGCGGCATGGCGCTGCTCGTCAGCTCGTCCGAGCCGGACGAGCTCCTTCGCCTATGCGACGTGATCGTCGTACTGCGAAGCGGCCGGGTCGCCGCAGCCGTCCCGGCGTCCGAGGCCACCGAGGCATCCATCGCACACATCGCAGGAGGACACCAGTGAGCACACACCTCGCGCCGGCCGAGACCGTCGCGATCCCCCGCCGTCCGCTGTCCGCGCGCACCTGGGCGGCCACGCACCGGTTCCGTCCGGTCCTCGTCATCCTCACCGCCCTGTTCGCGGTGTTCGCGGTCACGCAGGACGGGTTCGTGGAGTGGTCCAACATCAGCAACCTGCTGACCGGCGTCGCGATCCTGTGGGTCGTCGCCGTCGGCATGACCTTCGTCCTGATCAGTGGCGGGTTCGATCTGTCCGTGGGATCGACCATGGCGCTCGCGGGCCTCTTCCTCGCCGCGACACTGGACCTCGGACTGCCCGCCGGGATCGCCGTCCCCCTCACCGTGCTGTTCGGGGGACTGGTCGGCGCGACGGTCAACGGCGTTCTGATCGGCCAGCTCCGGCTCTCGTTCTTCGTCGTCACCCTCGCGTCGATGATCGGCATCACGGGCGTAGTCAACCTCTGGTCCGGGACCGAGACGGAGTTCGTCGACAGCACGCTGATCGAGCGGATCGGCATGGGCGACGTCTTCGGCGTGGCCACCGCCATCTGGATCATGGTCGCGACGCTCGCCGCCGCACTGTGGATCCAGCACCGGACCCACCTCGGCCGCGACATCTACGCCGTCGGCGGAAGCCGCACCGCGGCGCGCCTCGCGGGCATCCGCACCGGACGCACCCTCGTGATCGTCTACGGGATCTCGGGCCTTGCCGCCGGCCTCGCGGGCGTCATCGCCGTGGGACGCATCGGGGCGGCCAGCCCGCAGGTGGACAACGTGGTCGCGCTGAACGCGGCCGCGGCGGTGCTCCTCGGAGGCACCAGCCTCATGGGCGGCGCCGGCGGCGTCGGCGGCACCGCCCTCGGCGTCCTCTTCATCGGGGTCCTCCAGAACGGACTGTCGACGGCCGGCATCGACGCCTTCTGGCAGCAGATCGTGACGGCCGTGATCCTCATCCTGGCCGTGCTCGGTGACCGCGCCGGCGACCGGGACGGCGCATACCGGCGCCTCGTCCAGCGCATCTCGACGCTGCGTGAGAAGCGCGCCGCCGGGACTGCCCCGTCGGCCGACCCCGCCGCCGTGACCGTGAGCGCACAGTCGACGGACGGCGTGCGATCCGTCCCGGCGCCGGATGCCGCGACCGCCGGACCCGCGCTCGCGGTGGGCCGTGCGGTGCAGACGGCCGGCGAGCCGCTCACCCCGGCCGAATCCCTTCCCATCACCGTGACCGAGGAGGTCCGATGAGCACAGTCATCCAGGCGACCGCGACCGACTGGGTCGCCGTCGCACGTGAGATCGGCGAACGTCACCGCGACGGTGCGGTCGCCGCGGACCGAGCGGGCACCCCGCCCGTCGAGGAACTCGAGGCCGTTCGCGCGGCCGGGCTGGTCAACCTCCGCATCCCGCGAGAGTTCGGCGGTGCGGGCGAAGGCTGGCTGGCCGCCGCCCGGGTCGTCTCCGAGCTGGCGTCGTTCGACCCGTCGCTCGGCGCGCTCCTGGCGTACCACTACATCAACTTCGTCCCCGCCCTCCTCGACTACGAGGGCGACGGCGAGCGGATCCAGCGTCTCTCGGCCGAGAACAACTGGCTGTGGGCCAACGTGACGCAGCCGTGGGTCCCCTTCGAGGCCCACCCGACCGACGACGGAGGCTTCGTCCTGAACGGCGTCAAGCCGTACAACACGGGTGCAGGGGTCGCCGACGTGTTCACCGTCCTCGCTCCCCGCGCGGACCGGCGCGAGTTCGTCTACGTCTACGTGCCCCGTGACCGCGCCGGCCTCGAGTTCCACGACGACTGGGACCACTTCGGATTCCGTCGCAGCGACACGGTCACCATCACGTTCCACGACGTCGTCGTGCGACCGGACGAGGTCATCCCGGACACGCACCCGGGTGTCCGTGACGGATTTCCGCCGCTGTACCTCGCCGGGGGGTCGCTCGGATTCGCCGCCATCCTGGTGGGCGCCGCGCGCGGCGCGCTGCGCACGGCACGCGAGCTGATCCGGTCGGGCCTCGTCCCGAACTCCGACGACCCCGAGGCCATCGGGCTCCTCGGCGGGCTGTCCGCGCGCGTGCAGGCCGCCGAGGCGCTCCGTGACCGTGTCGCCCGGCAGGTGGACGACGCCTGGGAGCGTCGCCGCACCATCACGGTCCCCGAGATCGTCGAGCTGGGTCAGCGGTCGGAGCGCCTGCGCTCCTTCGCCGCCCAGACCGGCATCGCGGTCGGCGACCGTGTCTACGACGTGGTCGGCCCCGTCGGACTCGAAGCGGACCGCGGACTCGACCGCACGTGGCGCGACTCGCGCATCCACTCGCTCCACGTGAACCCCCTCATCTACACGCACCTCCAGATCGGCGACGTGATCCTGAACGGCAGCGAGCTCACCGGCCCTCCGTTCTTCCTCGACTGAGACACCAGGAACGGAGACAGCAATGAGCACAGAGACAGAACATGGGGCCCTGGCCCCGCTCGCCGACGAATGGGCCTCCCAGGCGGCGGCGCGCGAGGCGGCGGGCACGACGCCGGAGGACCAGCTGGTGCGGCTCGCCGCACTGTCGCTCCTCGATCTGCCGGCATCGCACGACGCCGGCGGCGCGGAGGCGTCCGTGGCGGAGCTGACCGCGGTCCTGGAAGACCTCGCCGCGGGTGATCTCGCCCCCGCCCTGGTCCTGGCCCAGCACCACGCGGCGCTGATCGCGCTGCGCATCGCCGGCGCCGGTGGCCTCGAGGACCGCATCGTGCGATCCGGGGACCGGGTCGCCCTGGGCCTCGGCCTCAGTGCCCCGCCGCGGGTGACCGCGACGACGCTCGACACCCGGATCACCGGCGAGCTCCGGCCGCTCATCGCCCCCGACCATGTGGACGCGATCGTGGTCGTGGCCGAGAGCGAGACCGGCGACGCCGCCCACGTGCTCGTCGCACGAGACGAGGACGGCGTCGTCCTGTCCGACGCACCCGACCTCCTCGGGCTCCGGCGCTCCGCGCCGATCGGCGTGCGATTCGACGACGCGCAGGCGCACGAGGCCGCGGCGTCCGTCGATCTCCATGACGCGTCGGCCGTAGCCGAGGCCGTCCTCGCCCTTCTCACCGCCGCCGTCGCCGTCGGATCCGCCCGGGGCAGTGTGGACGCGGCGACACGCCTCACCCGTGGACGCACGATCCCGCGCCCGGTACCCGGGGTGTCGTCGGCCACGCAGGACCCCCTGTCGCAGGTGGTCCTCGGAGCGGCCCTCGTCCCGGTGGACGGCGCGCGCGCCCTGGTCTCCGATGTCGCGGACGAGATCGACGCACGACTGTCCGGGTCCGGTGACGTGAGCGGCCGGCACCTGCGCCTGCGTGCACTGACGGCCCTCGACGTGGCCCTCACGACGGCCCTCCACCAGGGCGAGGATGTCTACGAGGTGGTGGGCACGAGCGGCTCGGGCAACAAGCACGGGTACGACCGGCTCTGGCGCGACGCCCGCACCCTCGCGGCACAGTGGGCCACCCGTCCCCGCCGTCGAGAACTCGGCCGCGCCCTGATCGGGGGTGCCGCATGAGCACCACCCCAGTCGTCGACATCGATCGCACCATCCCCTCGGCGGACGACGAGATCTGGTACACGCGCTGCCCCGTGCCGACCGCGTTCGAGGTCGCCCTCGCACGGGGTGAGTTCGACGCCGCCCTGCGCGGGAAGGGCGTCGAGTGGATCCCGCTCGCGGCCTCGGACAACCCCGCCGTGCACCAGTCCCACTTCACGCACTGCAAGGAGAACTCGTTCCGCCATGGCGGCAACGTGCCCGCGATCGTCGCCCGCGCGCGCGGCGCCGAGACCCGGGTGATCGGCGCCTCGTGGCTGCCGGTCGCGTACACGGTGCAGGCGCTCCCCCAGTCGGGGATCGCATCCCCGGCCGACCTGCGCGGGAGGCGCCTCCTCGTACCGCGTCGCCCCCGCGCCGCCGTCGACTTCTGGGCCGCGTCGACGCTCCGCGTCTACGCCGTCGCCCGGGCGTCCGCCGGCCTCACCTTCGACGACGTCGAGCTGGTGGACGTGGAGGCGGAGGCCGACCTGATCCCGGCGGCGGCACACGCCACGCCGCGCGATCGCCTGCGGTGGACGCTCGACAACGCGTACACCATCCAGCGGTCGATCATCGGCCCCCTCGTTCGCGGTGAGGTCGACGCCGTCACGTCCCAGGCCACCCTCTCCGAGCAGCTCCGTGTGCTCACCGGGGCGCGGGTCGTCTTCGACCAGGCCGACCAGCCGGTCCTGGCCGACCGCGTCAACAACGGGTATCCCGACGTGGTCACCGTGAGCGCGGGGCTCCTCGAACGCGACCCCGACCT
>CALMEC010000469.1 GCA_937862675.1 uncultured Actinomycetes bacterium | reverse complement strand
GCAATGAGTCAGCCAAAGAAATCATCCGTCAGATTGCGAGCGGCGCGCGGGCTGAAGGGGCAATTGACGGCGAGAAGCTCTTCGAGATTGTCGACCGGCGAGAAGCAGTCTTCCACGCCATCTCAATGGCACAACCCGGTGACACCGTGTTGCTCGCCGGCAAGGGGCATGAACGCGGGCAGGAGGTGAACGGAGTGGTTCGACCCTTCGACGACCGGGACGTGGCACGCGAGGGTCTGGAGGCCGTGGTATGAGGATGACCGTCGACGAGGTGCTGGAGTCGGCCCCGGGGGCGCGGCTCCCGTTCGGGTCGCCGAACGTCGAGTGCACCGGTGCGGTCGTCGACTCGCGCGACGTCCCGGAGGGAGCGATCTTCTTCGGCATCCGCGGGGAGACGCAGGACGGCTCGCACTATGCCCCCGACGCGCTGCGGGGGGGCGCCGCGGCAGCCGTCATCAACGAGAAGGTGTGGGCCTGGCTCGAGGGCGAGTTCATGGCGATCGGCAAGCCGGTCATCGTCGCCGCCGACACGCGGGACGTCCTCCAGGGGGCCGGGCGCGTCGCCCTGGCCAAGAGCGGCGCCCGCGTGGTCGGCGTCACCGGGGCGACGGGGAAGACCACCACGAAGGACATCCTGGTCGCGATGCTGCGGGCCTCGGGACTCCGTGCCGAGGGCACGCCCGGCAATCAGAACACCGACATCGGCGTCCCGATGTCCCTCATGGGGATCGCCGAGGACACCGAGGTCATGGTGGTCGAGATGGGGATGCGCGGGATGGGGCAGATCGCGGAGCTCGCACGGCTCGCCCCGCCGGACGTCGGTTGCATCACGTCGATCGGTCCCGTCCACCTCGAGCTCCTGAAGTCGGTCGAGAACGTCGCCGCGGCGAAGTTCGAGCTCCTGCAGGGACTCTCCGCGGGCGGGACCGCCGTGGTACCGGACGGTGACCCGTACCTCGAGCCTCTTCTGACAACTCTCGATGACGAGGTGAGGGTACGTCGGTTCGGCGAGCGCCCAACCGTCGACCTCAACATGAACCTCAGCACCGACTGGCAGTGGCGCTGCGCGGCTGCGGCCGAGGCATGCTGCGTCGCGCTGGGGGCTCCTCCGGCTCCGGGGACCACCGTGGAGGTCCACCTCTCCGCCATGCGCGGGAACGTCCGCCCCCTCGCCGCGGGCGGGGTGCTCATCGAGGACTGCTACAACGCGAATCCCATCGCCATGCGCGCGGCGATCCAGGACCTGGTCGGCCGCCCCGGCCGGCATGTCGCCATCCTCGGCGACATGATGGAACTCGGAGGGGGCGAGGCGGACTTCCACCGGGAGGTCGGGGAACTCGCCCGGGCGCAGGGCGTCGACGCGCTGATCGGCGTCGGCCGGCGGGCCGCGTGGTATGTCGCCGGCTTCGGTGACGGGGCCGTGCACTACGCGGACGTCGCCGAGGCCCTCGACGCCGTCGGGACCCTCATTCGCGACGGGGACACGGTTCTCGTGAAGGGAAGCCGTTCCATGGCGCTGGAGCGCATCACCGCCGTACTGGCCGGTGACGCGTGAGCGCAGCGGGACGGAAGCTCCCGGTCCGCGACCGCTGCGGAGAGGTGCGCTGAGGTGGAACGGATCCTTATCGCGGCGATCGCCTCGACCACGCTGACGTTGTTCCTCGGACCGAAGGTCATCGCCTGGCTCCGGCGTCACGAGGTGGGCCAGTTCGTCCGTCCCGAAGGGCTCATCCCCGACGCGCACGCCCAGAAGCAGGGGACGCCCACCATGGGCGGCGTGCTCATCCTCGCGGCGGCGGCGATCCCGTTCCTGATCCTGTCCACGCGCAGCACCCAGGCCATGCTCGTCCTGGCCACGACGCTCGCCTGCGGCGCGATCGGCTTCACCGACGACCTCATGAAGGTCTGGCGCCGGCGTTCCGGCGGTCTCGCGGGGAAGTGGCGGATGCTCGGGCTCCTGGTCATCTCCATCGTGTTCGTGCTCGTGGCCGTCCGGATCACGGGGTTCACCACCACGCTGCAGATACCGATCGTCGACCGCGGGTACGACGTCGGCCCGTACGTGTTCACCGGCATCGTCTACCTGGTGATCAGCGGCTTCGCCAACGCGGTCAACCTCACGGACGGCCTGGACGGTCTGGCGGCCGGCACGGGGGGCGTGGCGCTCTTCGCCTACACCGGGATGGCGTTCGTCGCGAGCGAGACGGCCGGTACGGCGATCTACGGCCAGACGGACCTCGCCCTCTTCGGTGCCTGCATGGTCGGTGCGTGCCTCGGCTTCCTCTGGTTCAACTCGTTCCCGGCCGGGGTGTTCATGGGCGACACCGGCAGCTACGCGCTGGGCGGGGCGATCGCCGCGATGGCGGTGATGACGAAGACCGAGATCCTCCTGCTGGTCATCGGCGGTGTGTTCGTGCTGGAGGCGCTGTCGGTGATCGTCCAGGTGGTGGTCTTCAAGCGCGTCCGGAGGCGGGGGTTTCTCATGACCCCCATCCATCACCACTTCGAGATGGCGGGCTGGAGCGAGACGAAGATCATCGTCCGGTTCTGGCTCCTCGGCCTCCTCCTCGCGGCCACGGGCTTCACGTTGTACTTCCGGGGCCTTCCGTGACGCGTGCGCTGGTGGTGGGACTGGCCCGTTCCGGGCGGGCGGCGGCCGGCCTGCTGGCCCGGCGGGGCTGGGACGTCGTGGCCGTCGACTCGGGCGACGTCGATGTCGACGACCTGCGTGCCGGGGGGATCGACGCGCGTCCCGGCTTCACCGGTGCCGTGACCGATGTCGACGTGGTGGTCAAGAGCCCGGGTGTTCCGGAGGGCGCCGGCCCGGTCGCCGCGGCCTACGCCGCGGGGATCCCCGTCATCAGCGAGGTCGAACTGGCCGCTCGCATGACGGCCTCTCCCGTCATCGCCATCACCGGGACCAACGGGAAGACCACCACCACCGAGCTCACGGCGCACATCATGCGCGAGGCGGGTGTCGACGCCGTCGCATGCGGCAACCAGGGCACGCCCATCACCACGCTGGTGGAGACCGTTCCGGCCTCCACGTGGCTCGTCGTCGAGTGTTCCAGCTTCCAGCTGGAGGGGGTGGGCACGGCGTTCCATCCGCGTGCCGCCGTGGTCCTGAACGTGACGCCGGACCACCTGGACCGCCACGGCGACATGGACCGCTACGCGGCTGCCAAGCGGAGGATCTTCGAGAACCAGACGGCGGACGATCTCGCGATCGCCCCGCCGGGCTTCGGTGCGGCCGGATCGGTCGTGCTGCGCACGATCGACGAGGAACGACGGCCGACGTCCGTCGCGTGGTCGGAGGGCGGCCTGCACCACGCCGACCGTGGTCTCATCGCCACATGGGACCGGGTGGCGCTGCGCGGCGCGCACAACCGCCAGAACGCCATGGCGGCGGTGGCGCTCGCCGTGCACGCCGGGGCCGGCGACGTGGCGCGGGGTCTCGCGACCTTCCCCGGCGTGGAGCACCGCCTGGAGGTGGTGGCCGAGATCGACGGTGTCACCTATGTCAACGACTCGAAGGCAACCAATCCGGATGCGGCCATGGCCGCCCTCGACGCATATCCCGAGCGGGTCCATCTGATCGTGGGCGGCCGCGCGAAGGGGACGCCGTTCGCCCCGCTCGCCGAACGGGCCCGGGGTCGTGTGGTGGCGGCCTACGGGGTCGGTGAGGCGTCCGGTGAGATCGGTGCGGCCCTTCGCGCGGAGGGCATCCCGGTGACGGATTCCGGGACGATCGCGGATGCCGTGGCCGGCGCACGAGAGGACGCGGTCGCCGGTGACGTGGTCCTCCTGGCTCCGGCGTGCACGAGCTTCGATCAGTTCACGAGCTTCGAGGAACGCGGCCGCGCGTTCCGGAGGGCGGTGCTGGGAGACTGACCGGCCTCGGGCGCCGGAGGAGGAGTGTGGTCAAGCCTGGTGCCAGGCACCAGGCTTGACCACGGGAGTGGTCTCGCGAGAAATTGCCTGCTGATAGCTGAACTTCTGAGAGACCGGGAGGGAGCCGGTCAAGCTGGGTGCCAGGTACCAGGCTTGACCACATCGCTCGCCCGGACGGAAAATCAGTCGCAATTTGCGTATTCGTGGGGGGCGCTTCTTGTTGCCGTGGACCTCTTACAAAGAGACCGCTACCGGCAAGGAGAACCCATGGGACGTGAACGTCGCCCGCGCGGCGAATGGCTTACCTACCACGTGACGTCACGCGGAAATGACGGACAACCGATCTTCGAGAACGATCTCGACCGTCGCTTCTTCCTGTCGCTCGTCGAGAGGACACGGGAGCGGCGGAGGTGGCGCATCCACGCCTGGTGCCTGATGACCAACCACGTGCATCTGCTCCTCACGACGGAGCAGCCGACCATTTCGGATGGGGTCCGCGACATCCTCGGTCCCTACGCACGGCGGTTCAACTACTTCCACGGACGAACCGGTCATCTCTTCGGCCGCCGGTTCCACACGGTTCTGGTGACGTCGGACGAGCAGTTCTTCACGACGGTGAGATACGTCAACCGCAATCCGGTCCGCGCCGGGATCATCGATCGCCCGGACCGATACCCGTGGAGCGGATATGGCGTGAGGCGAGATCTCCGTCCACCCGTCACCGTCGAGGACGGAGATCTCCTCCGGCGATTGCATCCGGTCGCGTCGGTCGCCGAACGGCAATTGCGCGAACTCGTCGAAGCCCCGGCGTCTCCGGCGAAGGCCGGCCATGAACCACCCGGGATCGGTCTGCTGATGCAGGCGATCGGAGTGGACGGAGGCGCCCGCGCCGCCATCCGGCTCGGCCATAGCCAACGTGACGTCGCGGCGGTCATCGGCCTGACCGAGAGCGGGCTTCACCGGCGCCTCAACCCCCGCCGCCGGCGGTGACCACCTGCTTCGCTCGGATCCCATCGGGCCGGGAACAGGAGGGCTCGCTCACCATGCCGGACGGTGGGCAGGGGCAGGGGACGCGACGGCTCCGGCCGTCCCGTGTCCTCGTGAGGTCGGATCGCGCAAGCGCGCGGCAGCCGATCCGGCCGTGTGCGCGTACCGGTGAGCGCACCCGGACCTCCCCGGCAACATCCGGGTTCTCCTGTGACAAGTCCCGGCGCGATGCGTCGTCCGGGCAAGGGAGCCGGGGCCCGACGTCGAATGTCCGTCCGATGGCGCCCCGCACACCGACGTCGGCCTCGAGCACCCCGCGAGCCGCTCTCTCCCGACACCGTGAGGAGCGCATCCTTCTCGCCGCCGTCCTGACCCTGCTGTCGCTCGGAATGGTCATGGTGTACTCGGCGACCAGCGCCGACGCGATCCTGGACGGAACCAGCTCGACCGCGATCATCACGAAGCAGATCGTCTTCGCGGGAATCGGGTTCCTGTCGTTCGCCGTCGTCATGCGGATGCGGCCGACCGCGTTCACCCGGATCGCCCCGCTTGCGATGGGCGCAGCCATCGTCATGCTGGCGGCCGTCATGATCCTGCCTCCGCCGATCGTGCCGACGATCAACGGCGCCGAACGATGGCTCATCGTGGGCGGCTTCCAGCTCCAGCCCTCGGAGGTCGCCAAGCTCGCGCTCATCCTGTGGATCGCGGGCTTCCTGGCGCGCGATCCCGGACGGCTGCGGCGCCCCGGCGGCCTGCGTCCCATCCTGATCATGACGGCGCTCCTGGCGGCGCTGATCGTGAAGGAACCGGACCTCGGCACGGCGTCCCTCATCGTGGCGATCGCCCTCGCCATGGTGTTCGTCGCCGGCGTCCCCGTCCGGAAGATCGGGCTGGTCGTCGGATCGTTCGCGCTGCTGGCGCTGATCATGATCGCCGTGTCGCCCTATCAGCAGAAGCGCGTCCACTCGTTCCTGGACCCGTGGTCGGCGCCCACCGGCGACGCCTACCAGAACGTCCAGGCCCAGATCGCGATCGGTTCGGGAGGGGGCTTCGGCCGCGGCCTGGGCAACAGCATCCAGAAGATGAAGTACCTGCCCGAGGCGCACACGGACATGATCGGTGCGATCATCGGGGAAGAACTCGGTCTGATCGGCATGGCGATCCTGATCGTCTGCTTCGTCGCGATCGGCGCCATGGGATTCCGCATCGCGATGCGCGCCCGCTCGCCGTCGTCGCGGCTCATCTCCGTCGGCATCACGACCATGATCTGCCTGCAGGCCGCGGTCAACCTCGCCCAGGTGATGGGCCTGTTCCCGATCACCGGCGTGCCGTTGCCGCTCGTCTCGGCCGGGGGTACCAACCTCATCATCTGTCTCACGGCGATCGGCCTACTCATGAACATCTCGCGACAGGGGGACCATGCAGCACGACCAGCGCGTCGATCGACCGGCTCGGGTGGTGATCGCGGCGGGCGGGACGGCCGGGCACGTGAAGCCGGCGCTCGCGGTCGCGGACGCATTGCGAGCTAGGGGCGCGACGGTCTCCTTCATCGGTACGGGCCGCGGGGCCGGCGACGGTCTCGTGCGCGCGGCGGGGCTGGACGAAGATGTGCTCCCGATGCAGGGCTTCCGCCGGAGCCTCTCTCCGGCCAATCTCCGGACGGTGTGGATGACCCTCACCGCGGTGCCGCGTGCGATGGGCATCCTCCGGCGGCGCCGGGCGGACGCGGTGGTGGGCGGCGGCGGATACCTGGCCGGACCGGTCGCGCTGGCCGGGTGGATGTCGCGGCGGCCGGTTGTCCTGACCGAAGCCGACTCCCACATGGGCCTGGCCAACCGCCTGGCGGCGCCGTTCGCCCGGCGCGTCGCGATGGCGTTCCCCGTCGCGGGACGCGCGGAGCCGAAGTTCCAGGTGACCGGCCGGCCGGTGGGGCCGGAGGTCGTGTCCGCGTCCCGGGAGGCCGGACGACGCGCCCTGGGCATCGGCCCGGACGAGACATGCGTGCTCGTCGCCGGAGGAAGCCAGGGGGCACGGAGCATCAACACGGCGGTCGCCACCGCCTACCGCGACGGGCCTCCCTTCCCCCTGATCCATCTGGCCGGTGAACGCAACCTGGCCGACGTCCGCGCCATCCTGGGAGGCGACCCGCCGAGAGGCTACGACCTGCGCGGCTACCTGACCGGATTCCACGACGCCGTCGCCGCCGCGGACCTGGTCGTGTCCCGCGCCGGGGGATCCGTGTTCGAGCTCGCCGCGATCGGCCGGCCCGCCGTCCTGGTCCCGTATCCGCACGCGACGGCCGACCATCAGACGGGCAACGCCCGCTGGCTCGTCGACGCCGACGCAGCCATCCTCCTGCCGGACGCCGACTGTACGGCGGAGCGGATCTCCGCCGTCATCGCCGATCTGCTCGCCGACCCCGGCCGGCTGGTCCGGATGGGCGAAAATGCGCGAGCGGTCGCCCGGCCGGATGCGGCCGAGCGGATCGCGGACCTGGTCCTCGAGGCCGTGCGATGAGCGCGCGCCGCATCCATCTCGTCGGAATCGGCGGAGCGGGGATGAGCGGACTCGCGCGCCTGGCCGCCGACGCCGGCTACGTCGTCTCCGGCACGGACCGCGCCGACTCGTCCACCCTGGAGGGGCTCCGCGCCATCGGGGTCGATGCGCGCGCCGGACACGGAGGGATCGGCCTCGACGGGGTCGACGCGGTGGTCGTCTCCACGGCCATCGCCGCCGGCAACCCGGACCTGCTGGAGGCCGAACGCCGTGGCATCTCCGTCATCCACCGCTCGGAGCTCCTGGCCGAACTGATGAGCACCCGTCGCGGACTCGCCGTCGCCGGGGCCCACGGCAAGCCGACCACGAGCGGCATGCTGGTCATGGCGCTCGGGCACCCGTCGGCCTGCGTCGGGGCGACGATCGCGGGGGGAGGGGGGACCGGCGCCATCTGGGGCGAGCCGCCCTGGTTCGTCGCGGAGGCCGACGAGAGCGACCGCTCCCTTCTGAACCTCCGTCCGGAGGGCGCGATCCTGCTCAATGTCGACCACGACCACCACACCACCTACGCCAGCATCGACGAGGTGATGGAGGTCTTCTCCCGGTTCGTGGCCCTGCTCCCCGCCGATGGTGTGCTGGTGGTCGGTCCGGACCCCCGGGCCCGTGAGGTCGCGGCTCACGCCTCCTGCGAGGTCCGCGAGGTGCGGCGGGGGGGCACCGGGCCGCCCCCCCCCATGCCCCCCGCCGCATGGCTGCTGGAAGCCTCCGAAATCGTCGCAGCCGCGCGAGGCCCCGCCCCATCGCCCGGAGCTGCATCCACTGCACCCCCTCGGCCACCACCGGCTCCGGCGCCCAGGAGTGCGGCCCGTCGTACATCCGCACCCGGTGGGCGACGTCGATGTAGAGCGGGGTGCGGTCCTCGACCGACCGGTCCCAGCGCGGGTCCTCCTCCAGGCAGCGCAGCAGCAGCCGGGCCGCCGCCTCCGGCGCCGCCCCACGGGCCCACAGGTACGCGGCGCCCCTGCCGCGCTGGAGCATCCCCAGCGGCGTGGACGGATCCGCGATCTCGAA
>CALMEC010000468.1 GCA_937862675.1 uncultured Actinomycetes bacterium | reverse complement strand
AGTACGCCTGGTCCGAGGCGATGGGGAGGTCGGGCTCCGTCGCCTGGTCGGGCGACACGCCGGCGACGACGCCGTTCACCTCCAGCACCAGCCAGGGCAACTGGGCGACAACGGAGCGAATGCGCGACGCGATCTCTTCCGGCGCGCCGGCACGCTTATCGTCGATATCACGCGTCGGTACTACGAGGAGGACGACGACTCCGTCCTGCCACGCAACGTCGCCACCCCGGCGGCGTTCCGCAACGCGATGGCCCTGGACATGGCCATGGGCGGATCCACCAACACCGTCCTGCACATCCTCGCCGCGGCGCGCGAGGCCGAGGTCGAGTTCTCGATCGACGACATCGACGCCGTCAGCCGCCGGGTGCCCTGTCTGTCGAAGGTGGCGCCCAACAGCGACTACCACATGGAGGACGTCCATCGGGCCGGTGGCATCCCCGCCATCCTCGGCGAGCTGGACCGCGGCGGGCTCCTCGAGCGTGACGTGCATGCCGTCCACGCCGACTCGCTGGACGACTGGCTGTCCGAGTGGGACGTGCGCTCCGAGGAGCCCACGGAGCGTGCCCTCGAGCTCTTCCATGCGGCACCCGGCGGGGTGCGCACGATCGAGCCCTTCTCCACCTCCAACCGGTGGGAGTCGCTCGACACCGACGCCGAGGACGGCTGCATCCACGACGTCGCACACGCCTACACGGCCGAGGGCGGCCTGCACGTCCTGCGCGGCAACCTGGCCGAGGAGGGATGCGTCCTCAAGACGGCCGGCATCGACGAGGAGCTCTTCACGTTCAGCGGCCCCGCGCGCGTGGTCGAGAGCCAGGAGGACGCGATCGACGTGATCCTCAACAAGAAGGTCCAGGCCGGCGACGTGATCGTCATCCGCTACGAGGGCCCCGCCGGTGGCCCCGGCATGCAGGAGATGCTGTACCCCACGGCCTTCCTGAAGGGATCCGGCCTCGGCAAGAAGTGCGCGCTCATCACGGACGGGCGCTTCAGCGGTGGCACGTCCGGCCTCTCCATCGGCCACATCTCACCCGAGGCCGCCTCGGGCGGCACGATCGGCCTGGTGCAGGACGGCGACGAGATCCGGATCGACGCCCATGCCCGGGTCATCCATCTCAACGTCCCGGACGACGTGCTGGCCGAGCGCCGCCGCGAGATGGAGTCGCGTCCCGAGCCGTGGGCCCCGGTCGACCGCGACCGCACGGTGAGCCTCGCGCTGCGCGCCTACGCGAAGCTCGCGATGTCGGCGTCCGACGGCGCCGTGCGCGACATCAGCCGGCTCAACTAGCGTCCCTTCAGCCCGGCGTCCCTAACGGGCCGCCGGGTGGGTCAGCGTCCCTTCCCCGGCCTCCCGCGGCCGGTCAGGTCGTCCAGCCGCCGCCGGTCCCGCTTGGTGGGCCGCTCACCCATGTCCGCGCCCACCGGCGGGGCGACACGCCGCTGGTGGGACAGGACACGACGGCGTTCCGCCGCCTCCGGGGTCTCGGTGTAGAGGGTCGCCGCGACGCTGGCCGATCCCCGCCGGTCGGCGAGGCCGGTCACCTCGACCTGCCACGGCATCTGCCCGACGGTCAGCTCGATCCGGTCGCCGGTCTGGACGTCCTTCGAGGGCTTCGCCCGTACGCCGTTGACGTGGACCCGCCCGCCCGCGACCGCCTCGGTCGCGAGGGTGCGCGTCTTGAAGAAGCGCGCCGCCCACAGCCACTTGTCGATCCTGACCTTCTCCACACGTCGAATCTACCGTCTGGGTGCGCCCCGCATCGCGGCGCCGGCCACGGGATCGAGCATGCGCCGCGCGGCGGGAATCCCCGTCCGCCGACGGGCCTCCGGCCCGTCAACCCGAATCGCGACGAACGGCTCAAGGTTCTCGCGCGGGACGCCGATGTGATCCTGACGCCCTCCCCTGTCGACACGGATCGATTCAACTGACGACTCCGACGCAACAGTCCCCCCGCCGCGGTATCGCCTCCCCGAACACCGCGCAGATCGCCCACATCGCACTGTGGACGACCTCTGCCACGCTCCTGATCACCTTCGCCGCCGGGCTCCTGCAGCCGGACCTGCGGCCCGGGGTGCGCTGGATCCCGATCGCCGTCGTCTTCGCCGCGGCCCTCTCGTGCGCGCTGCGCACCTCCGTCGACCGGGACAACCGCCAGGCATGGGCCATGTGGGCACTGGCGCTCGCCATCTGGGGAACGGGTGCGACCGTGGACGCCCTGGGGGTCGGGACCGAGACGTCGACGACCTTCGGCGACGTCTGCCGCGTCGCGTTCTACCCGCTCGCCTACCTCGGACTGGTCCAGCTCGTGCGCGGCCGCATCACCCGGTTCGCGTCGGCCCTCTGGCTGGACGGCCTGATCGGCGCCGCCGCCGTGGGCGCGGTCGGAACCGGTGTCGTGCTGCAGCCCGCGCTCAGCACCTCCGAGGACGACCTCCCCCGCCTCGTCGTCTCACTGATCTTCCCTCTCGGCGACATGCTGCTGATCGCCTTCGTCGCCGGCGTCATGGCCCTCAACAGCTGGCGTCCCGGCCGGGCCTGGATCGTCATCGGCACCGGGCTCGGGTTCCTGTCCATCGGCCATGCGTGGTCCATCACGTTCCCCGACCCGGGATCGCCCGCCGCGCAGATCATCCCCCTGCTCACGTCGATGGGCATCGCCCTCATCGGGTTCGCGGCATGGGCCCCCACACGGCTGGCGACGCAGATCCGCATGGAGGGATGGGGACTCCTGGTGGGCCCCACCCTCTTCGGATGGCTCACCGTCGCACTGGTCGCCTACGGGAACTTCGCGGAGCTGGGCGCGCTCGGACTGGGACTCGCCGGGGTCACGCTCGTGCTCGTCATGGTCCGCACCGGCCTCACCTTCCGGGAGAACATGGCCATCGCCACCGAACTGCGCGACGAGGTGGCGCGCGCGTCCGTGGACGCGCTCACGGGACTCCACAACCACCGGGCGTTCTTCGAGGCGCTCGACCGCGAGATGAGTCACGCGGTACGGCACCGTCGCGACCTCTCCATCGCGGTGCTCGACATCGACGGTTTCCGTGAGGTCAACCGGGAGTTCGGCCACGAGGAGGGCGACCATGTCATCGCCCAGGTGGGACGCGTGATCGCCGGCACCCTTCGCAACGAGGACCTCCTGGCGCGTGTCGGCGGCGAGGAGTTCGGCGTGATCCTGCCGTCCACCGACCTCGAGTCGGCCTGGTACGCCGCGGAACGGGCACGCCGCGCCATCGAGGAGCTCGACATCCCGGGTGTGACCGACATCACCGTCTCATGCGGTGTGTGCGACCGCTCGACGGCCACCGACACGAACGAGATGATCCGGTTCGCCGAGGGCGCCCTGTACTGGGCGAAGACCCACGGGAAGAACCGCGTCGAGCGTTACGTCCCCGATGTCGTCCGCGTCCTCTCGGCCCAGGAGCGGGCGGAGACGGCGGAACGCCACCGGACCCTGTCCGCGATCACCGCGCTCGCCCGCGCGGTCGACGCGAAGGACCCGACCACGCAGGCCCACTCGGAGCACGTGGCCACCGTCGCCGCACTGATCGCCGAGCACCTGGGGCTCGACGCCGCCCTTCGCACCGCTATCCACGAGGCCGGCCTCGTCCACGACGTCGGCAAGATCGGCGTGCCGGACGCCGTGCTGCTGAAGCCGGGTGGCCTGACCGACAAGGAGTTCGCGATCATGCGCTCGCACGCCGCCCTCGGCGCGCAGATCGTGAGCGACGTGCTGAGCGAGGAGCAGACCGCCTGGGTCCGCCACCACCATGAGCGGCTGGACGGCTTCGGCTACCCGGACGGGATCTCCGGCGACGCCATCCCCCTCGGTGCCCGGATCATCGCCGTCGCCGACGCCTGGGACGCCATGACGGCGGACCGCTCCTACCGCTCGGCGCTCGACGAGCGCGCCGTCCTCGACGTCATGTGCGAGGGCGCGGGGACCCAGTGGTGCGAGCAGTCGATCATGGCACTCGTGGCCCTCTACGAACGCGGCGCCCTGCATTCCCGCGGGACCCACCAGCCCACGGACGAGCCGTCCGTTCCCCGGCCTCCCACACCGGTGCGCGAGACCGTTCCCACCGCGACCGTCTGACCCACAACGCAGGCGTCCCCCGACGCCGGAGCGGGACACCCCCCTTGCACAAGGGCGCGGGAGGCACAGCGCATCAAGCGCCGGCGACCGCCGCGCACCGGGGCCGCGGAACCGGTACCCCGCCTCCGTCGCAACCGCGGGACCGAGACGAGGCGTCGGTCCGACACGCCCGGCCGGGCGCCTCAGAAGCC
>CALMEC010000467.1 GCA_937862675.1 uncultured Actinomycetes bacterium | reverse complement strand
CCTTCACCGAACGCTCATACATTTGCTGGTATTGCCCGGCATTGATCCATGCGCGCTGCACGGCCTCCGGCGGCGGCGGGAAGGTGTGGCCCTCTTGTTGCAACGATTCGGTGGAGATGGTTTTGGTTGGCTGTGACATGATGCGTATGGCTTTCGAGATTTCGAGGCCCATTTCCGCAAATCTGGCGCGTGGTGTCAATCATGGCGGCTTCAAGTCTTGAGCTTGAACTTCAGCGCAAGCTTGATTGCTTCCCGGACGATCCCTTCGACGAAGCAAAGGATCAAGGGGAGATGGGCCGTGCGATCCTGCGGACTATCCGGCAAACATTTCCTGCAACCTGCCCACTTCGTGTCGCGCCATCACCCCGCTGGCCAGATTCGATTGCTTCGTCGAACAACCGGCTTGCTCCAACGCCCTCTTCAACGTCGGAACTAAGGCATCCGGCACATTCGGGCCGATAAAATTTTGCCTTGCCGCCAGGCGTAAAGAATTTGCCGTCGGCAAACAGGCGACGCTCGCGTCTGGAATCCACGACGCTCGAAGCCGGCTTCCCTCTCCCCGCAACGGGGGGAGCAGATTCGGCCGCCGATTCTGCTCTGAACGGCCACTGAATTCCGCCGCTTGCACCCAAATGTCGTTAGTCCGCGATGCCGGTGAAGTCGCACGGCTGGCCGGCGGAATGTTGGTTCAGAAGCTGAAACGCCGCCGGCGGGGAGGTCCACCGGCTGAACAAATCACCCCAGCCCCAGTAGTTCGCGATGAGCCGGAAGATGTTGAAATCGCTCATCGCCTGGCCGGGCGCGCGCGAAACTTTTTGATGTGACCGAAGCGACGTTCGCTGTTGATGAACGTCCCTTCCTTCTCGTCCCAGCCCGCGGCAGGCAAGATCAAATGCGCCTTCTGTGCCGTATCCGTTGTGGTGAACAGGTCCTGCACGACGAGAAAATCGGGCTTGTCGAGCGCGCCGGTCGCCCGGGCGGAATCAATCCACTCCGGTGTGAACTGTCGCACAAACGTGACAAACTCCGCGAACCCCGTCGTGCCGCGTTCGATGAACTTCCGGTGGATCCAGAGTTCTGCTGCACCAACAAATTCGCAATCCCGGAAAGCAAGACGAGGTCCGACTTCGGCTTAATTGCGAGATGCTGCGTGGCGTTCATCGCCGTCTCGGTGCCGCGCGGGTCCACGAGTATCGCGCCCTCCCCCCAGCCGGCCAGGACGTCGTCGAGATCGGCGATGCCCTCGATCCCGGGGCCGGCGGCGTGGCCGGACTGCCGCATCGCCGCCTCCGCCACCCGCGACATGCGCTCTCGCCGGCGGGCGAAAGCCGCGGTGTCCGGCACCCGCCCGGCACGCTCGGACCGGAACACCGTCATGCGCCGGACGCCGATCTCGGTGATCTTCTCGACCACCAGGTCGAGCCGTCCCCAGTCGGCCAGCCCGATCGCCAGTTCGACGTCCGGACGACGCGGCGCCGGACGCGGCGCGGAGGCCACGCGCACGCGGACCGCAGGCGCGGTGTCCTCCACGATCGCGTCCCAGACGTTGCCCTGCTCATCGAGGATCTCCACCGCATCGCCCACGGCGCGGCGCACGACACGTGTCAGGTGGTGGGCGTCGTCGTCCGCGAGATCGACGACGCCGTCCGGGATGACGTCGTGGACGATGTAGCGGAACCGGTGCTTCATCCGCGTTCGAGGCGGACCGCCGCCCAGCCGTCCGCCACGAGCGTCTCCGTCAGGCGCATGCCGCGTCCGCTCCAGGCCGCGACGACCTCCGGGGCGTCGGCCTCCAGGAAGCCGGAGAGGACGGCGAACCGGGGTGTCGTCGCCAGGCGATCGGCGACCGCGATGACGTGCATGCGCGTGATGTTGGCGAGAACGATGTCGGCCGCGGGCAACGACGTCCGGGTCACGTCGAGTGCGGACGCGGTGATGTCGACGTCGTTGACCTCGGCGTTGCGGGTGGTCGCCTCCACGGCCAGCGGATCGTGGTCCACCGCCAGGACGGGGTGATGTCCGAGCTTCCGGGCGGCGATGGCGAGCACCCCGGATCCGCAGCCGACGTCGAGGACGCTCCCGGCCGGCAGGTCCTCGAGGAGGGTGAGGCACCCGCAGGTGGTGGCATGCTGACCGGTCCCGAAGGCCATCCCCGGGTCGATGACGATCTCGATCCGATCGTCACGCGCCGGTGTCCACGGGGGACGGACGCGCAGGCGCACACCCGCGTCGACCGGCACGTGGATCCTGCGCATCGCGTCGCGCCAGTCGTCCTCCTGCGTCTCGGCCGTCACCTCCGCGGTCACGGAGAGGGCGGCGAACCGGTCGCGGAGGCGGCCTTCGGCGGCCTCGCTGCCATGCCCGGGCACCCAGACGGTCAGCACGATCTCGTCATCATGACGCGATTCGGACCAGCCACCCGTTCCCAGGTCGTCCAGGACGGCCCGGGCGATCTCGGCCGCATCCGCCGCGACCGTGACGGTCAGCCGGGCGAGGTCAGCGGAATCGGTTTCGGAGACGACCGAAAAGTCCGTCACCGGATCCCCTGGACGTGACGTGCTCGTCGAGACCGGCGAGGTATTCGCGGCCGGCGTCGCTGGTCACTGCGGGGATGTCGATGTCGACGACGACACGGTGGTCGCCCCGCCGACGTCCGCGGATCTGCGGGAACCCCTTGTGACGGAGCACCTTCTCGGAGAGCGGCTGGATGCCCGGATCGATGGTGACGGGCTCCTCCCCGTCGACCGTCGGCACGGTGACGGTGGTGCCCGTCATGGCCTCGACCACGGAGATCCGGACGTGCGACACGATGTCCATCTCGTCACGCTCGAACCGTTCGTCCGCGGCGACGGAGACGTCGATGTAGAGGTCGCCGGCCGGCGCGCCGGGATCGCCGGCGTGGCCCTTCCCGGGCATGCGGATGCGCTGGCCGTCGGCGATGCCGCCGGGGATGTCGATCTCGATGGTGGTCTTGGTCATGCGACGTCCGAGTCCGTGACAGTCCGCGCACGGCGTGTCGGGGACCCGGCCGGATCCGTTGCAGGTGGGGCAAACGCTGCGACGGGCGATCTGCCCGAGCGGACTGCGCATCACCTGCTGCACCTGCCCCTGGCCGCCGCACATCTGGCAGGTCGAGACGTTCGTCCCGGGGGCGGCCCCGGTGGCTTCGCACGTGTCGCAGAGGGCGACGAGGTTGATCTCGATCGTCTTCTGGACACCGTTCACCGACTCGATGAAGCTGATCTCGACGTTCGTCAGATGGTCGTCGCCCGGCTGCCGGGAGGGCCCTCCGCCGCCGAAGATGTCCGAGTTGAACAGGCTGCTGAAGATGTCCTGGAACGACCCGAACCCGCCCATCGGGTCACCGCCGCCGCCCGCTCCGGAGAGCCCGGCGCGACCGTAGCGGTCGTAGATCTGACGCCGTTCGGGGTCCGACAGCACCTCGTAGGCCTCGGCGATGGCCTTGAAGCGCTCCTCCGCCGCGGCGTCCCCGGGGTTCACGTCCGGATGATGCTCGCGCGCGAGGCGCCGAAATGCCTTCTTGATGGCGGCTTCGTCGGCGTCACGAGAGACGCCGAGGATGTCGTAGAAGTCCTGGCTTGCGGTCGACACGACCACCGAGGATAGCAATGACGACCGCTCAAGCGGCTCCGGCGGCCCTCGTCCGGGGGCGTGTCATGTCTGGTGCCAGGCACCCGACATGACACGTACGGCGCCAAAGTGGCGTTTCTACCCGCAAATCACCGTGTTCATGGACCCTCGTCACCAGGGGCGTGTCATGCCTGGTGCCAGGCACCGGACATGACACGGCTTGCCGCCACCGACGAAAAACGACCGCTATTTGCGTTCTCAGCGGCGCTCGCCGGGGGAGGAAGGTCCGCTCCCGGGCCTTGTACAGAGGACCAGCGAAGGAGGACGCATGGGCCGACCGTCACGCCCCCAGGGCGAGGGACTCACCTACCACGTCACAGCACGCGGCAACGACCGCCAACTGATCTTCGAGAACGACCTCGACCGGCTCTCGTTCCTCGGACTGGTCGAGGCGACCCGCGAACGCCGGGACTGGCAGATCCACGCATGGTGCCTCATGACGAACCACTTCCATCTGCTCCTGTCGACGCGTCACGCCGACATCTCCGCCGGCATCCGCGACATCCTGGGGCGCTACGTCCGGCGGTACAACCACTTCCACGGGCGGAGCGGCCATCTCTTCGGGCGACGCTTCCACTCGGCACTCGTCACG
>CALMEC010000466.1 GCA_937862675.1 uncultured Actinomycetes bacterium | reverse complement strand
AGTGCACGTATCCGGACACGTCCACCCGGTCGGCGATCTTCGATGACGATGGGCGCCTGGCCAGTCTCACGGTCGGTGGTGACACCACGACGTTTACGTATGACGCGAATGGCAATCTCACGGGCACGGCGTTGCCGTCGGGCCTGACGGAAAAGCGTGCGGTGGATCGTGCGGGTCGCGCGGTCGGTGTTCGGACCACGACGGCCGCCGACGCGGTCGTCGTCGGCGTCACGCAGACCCTCGACCCGGTGGGCAACCCGACGAGTATCACCACCGCGCGTGGGGCAACGGAGTCCACCGACACGTTTCGGTATGACTCGGCCAATCGCCTCACCGGAGCGTGTGTCGATACAACCGCCGCCTGCACGACGGGTGCGGCGAAGCGCATCGACTGGACCTACGACCCGGTCGGCAACCGTCTTACTCAGCGGCGTGTCGGTCTCGCCAACCGCAACGGCCTGACCACCTACACCTACAACGACACGGACGAGCTCACCCAGTCGGTGAAGGGGGCGAACACCACCGTCTACGCCTACGACGCAGACGGCAACCAGACCTCCGACGGGTCCGCCTCCTACGTCTACGACCTGGCGAATCGTCAGACATCGGCGCAGGTCGGTGCGGTGACGTGGGGGTACACATACGACGGTGCAGGGAAGCGGCTCACCCGCACCCGCAACGGAAGCGTCCGTACGCGGTTCAGCTGGGATCCGCAGAACGACCTGCCGGAGCTCGCGCTTGAACGTGCCGGCAATCGAGCGCTGATCAACCGGTACGAGCAGGGCCCCGCGGGCCCGGTGAGCTACACCACCCCCACGGGGACGTACTACTACCACCGTGATCCGATCGGAAGCATCCGCACCGTCACCAACGCGGCGGGCGCGGAGCAGTGGACCTACGACTACGACCCCTACGGCGAAAACCGAGCCACTGCACAGGCCGACCCGGCAGCGGAGGCGAACGATGTCGGATTCACCGGAGAAGCCCTCGACACGGAAACCGGCCTCTACCACCTGAGGGCGAGACAATACGATCCAGGAAGCGGCATATTCAAGGCTCAGGACCCAGTGGAGCCGCCCCATTCTTTGGCATATTCAGTAACGTACGGCTATGCATTGCAGCGACCAGCGGTACTGACGGATCCGTCTGGGTTGACTCCCATAACGGAAGTTGAGAAGCGCTGGACAGGGCAGCCGAGCCGGCCTTATTGGACTATGCGTGTTGGGCAGGCAGTGCTGGTCACGCAGTCGAAGTCTTCTCTTCGTTATATGTCGACTGGGCCCAAGCGACGGACCGAGGGGTATACGGCGTTCTATCTGAGCATCAAGAATGTGAATATCTTGCCATGGGCGGGGGTACTCAGGGCGAAAACAGCGGCTGGCTCAAGAGAAAAAGACGTCTACTTGACACCACAGATGGTTATTACATACAAGATCCCGATCATAATGCAGCGAGGACAGAAGATTCAATACGAGGCGACACTCTCGGCACGATCGAGTGCGACGACGTTGGCGGTTCTCTTCTGGTGCGGGAACGAAGACAATCGTTGTATCGCTATCAAGAGAAGGGAACCGCCTCTCCCAACATGGATGACGTGGCTTGGCATTAGAAAATAGAGACCCCAGGAGACGGGAACTATACCTATCAATAGAGGGGGTGCTGTGGAGGGCCGAAAGCTGCTGCTAATAGCCGTCGTGCTTGGTGTATGCGTGATGATCGTCGGGTGCGGGCGTGATGGAGGCACATCCGACGTCGGAATCGATAGTAAGAAAATCCGTGCGTGTTCTGGACTCGCTGGGACGCCAACGATTGGCAGTATTGCTGTGCGCGACATGGAAAACGGAACCGAATCAGTGTACCACTGGTTAAACGAATCTACTCCTGAGATTCGAGAAGCTCAGCGCACGACGGTTCGACATGGGGCCGAGGCGAGCGACTCCGTTGTCTTGCGTGACAACACGGGTACCGGATGGATGTTGGAGACGTCCGTGGAGACCGAAGGGTCGATTAGAGTTCAGAAGCTGGCCGATAATTCATCTGTGGATGCGTACCCTCTCGGTCCAGTTGTTACTCAGATCGAGTCTGGCCAGATGCGTCAGGTGGGGGCTGCCAAGGATGGTGGCATGGTATTTGAGGGCAACAGCTGGACGAATTCTTCAATGGTAAAGTCGGTGACTATTATTGGATCAGATACGGCGCAGCTACGTTTCGAGGTGGACTCCGCAGGGCATCCCATCCGGCTAGTACAGGCAGAGATGGAGCTTACAGATACCGATGGATCGACTACCCGCGTTCCTCGCTCGGTGCAGGAGTTCGCCAACTGTCAGAATATTGAGGCGTCAAAGGGTGCTATACGCAGCACCTTCAACCTGGCAAAGGTCTATCCTAGGAAGTTGGTTCTTGGTGTTATACCTACCTTTCTGTCATGAATGTATGAGGTGGCAAGACATATTTGATCTTGAGAGGGATTGACGGCGACCTTTCGGGTCCTCCCGCCCTGTCCGATGTGGTCTCCGCGTCGCGTGGGTTGCGACCAAGAGTTCGTGTCCTCGGTGTGTGAGAGTAGCTTGGGCAAGATCTATTTTGAGTGAGGAGCCTCGGGAAGACAGACATGAGCGACGGGAACAGGACGGGTGCCGGTATGAGGACGTTGTCGATCTCTTGGCGCTGGCTTCTTGTCGGAGTCGTGGTGGTCGTCGTTGTGGGTGGCGCCGCTGTGGTTGTCCGCTCCAGGATCGGCCCAGCTGTCGCCTTCGTATGCCACGCTCCCGTCGGACATCGGTGCTGGGGTCGTGAGCCGGTCACCATCGGGGGAAG
>CALMEC010000465.1 GCA_937862675.1 uncultured Actinomycetes bacterium | reverse complement strand
GTAGCGGGCCCCGCAGTTTCAATCCGCTCCCGGGACCGGAGCCCGGGGAGACCTGGCTCTTCTGCGAGTCCTCGAACGCGGCCCTGCCGTTTCAATCCGCTCCCGGGACCGGAGCCCCGGGAGACCCGACCCGTCGGGCAGCTTGCCGAACGGGATCGCGTTTCAATCCGCTCCCGGGACCGGAGCCCCGGGAGACCCGACCGTAACCGGCGGCGGGGACTGTCGTACCGGCCGTTTCAATCCGCTCCCGGGACCGGAGCCCCGGGAGACCGTCGTGGTTGATGGCGACGCCGGGGTATCCGTGGTTTCAATCCGCTCCCGGGACCGGAGCCCCGGGAGACGCGGACCTCGCCGTGCGCGACGAGGCTGTGGACCTGGTTTCAATCCGCTCCCGGGACCGGAGCCCCGGGAGACCACGTGGCCTACTCCACGCACCGCCGCTTCGAGGTTTCAATCCGCTCCCGGGACCGGAGCCCCGGGAGACCGGGCGAACCGTCGTTCGTCTACCAAGCTTGCACAGGTTTCAATCCGCTCCCGGGACCGGAGCCCCGGGAGACCGCGGATCCGTCGCCGGCGAGTTGACCGACGCCGGGGTTTCAATCCGCTCCCGGGACCGGAGCCCCGGGAGACCCGATGGGGCAGTGCTCAATGTGCCGGAGTAACACAGGTTTCAATCCGCTCCCGGGACCGGAGCCCCGGGAGACTCGTTGGGGAGCGCGGCGTTGCTCGACTCGCAGTTTCAATCCGCTCCCGGGACCGGAGCCCCGGGAGACTGGAGCTGTTGTCAATACCTGTGTGGATATGGGTTTCAATCCGCTCCCGGGACCGGAGCCCCGGGAGACGCCAGAAGGTCCCGGTGATGTCATGGATCCGGGTTTCAATCCGCTCCCGGGACCGGAGCCCCGGGAGACCCACGGGGTCGACTGTCCGTTGAGCCGCAGCACGTTTCAATCCGCTCCCGGGACCGGAGCCCCGGGAGACCCGACATCTCCGACGCGGAAACCGTCGAGCAGAAGTTTCAATCCGCTCCCGGGACCGGAGCCCCGGGAGACTTGCACCGGTGGAGACATCCTCAACCGGGTCAGGTTTCAATCCGCTCCCGGGACCGGAGCCCCGGGAGACGTAGATACCGGGGGTCCGTTCCTGTGGCTAGACAGTTTCAATCCGCTCCCGGGACCGGAGCCCCGGGAGACACGCCCGCGTTAGCTCCACCGGCAATGACCTGGTTTCAATCCGCTCCCGGGACCGGAGCCCCGGGAGACGCCGAAGGCGACGGCGTAGTACCCGTACATCACGTTTCAATCCGCTCCCGGGACCGGAGCCCCGGGAGACCTCGCGGGTTTCCAGCAGCCGTTCACGCTGCGGATGTTTCAATCCGCTCCCGGGACCGGAGCCCCGGGAGACCTGCCCGTGAGCGGTGCTCGACGTGCGTCCCGCCGTGTTTCAATCCGCTCCCGGGACCGGAGCCCCGGGAGACCCGTGGCACCGGGGTCGGGACCGTAGACGGCCTCGTTTCAATCCGCTCCCGGGACCGGAGCCCCGGGAGACGTGTACCCCGTCGTCTGCCCCACAGGCGAGACGGTTTCAATCCGCTCCCGGGACCGGAGCCCCGGGAGACGCGGTAACGTCAGTGACCATTACACGGGTATGACGTTTCAATCCGCTCCCGGGACCGGAGCCCCGGGAGACCGCGGCGACCCAAGCCGCCGTCGGGGAGGGCGAAGTTTCAATCCGCTCCCGGGACCGGAGCCCCGGGAGACCCTGGCACACCCGGGGCCTGGCGGGACGCACCAGTTTCAATCCGCTCCCGGGACCGGAGCCCCGGGAGACCCGGGCGAGACGGAACCCGCTCATCGTGACCATGTTTCAATCCGCTCCCGGGACCGGAGCCCCGGGAGACCGTCGCCTTCCTTCTGGGCGAGGACCAGGTCGCGGTTTCAATCCGCTCCCGGGACCGGAGCCCCGGGAGACCGGACGACTCGTCGCGAAGGTCACCACACCACGGTTTCAATCCGCTCCCGGGACCGGAGCCCCGGGAGACGTGCCCCATCGAATGGGAGGACGAATGACCGAAGGTTTCAATCCGCTCCCGGGACCGGAGCCCCGGGAGACGCCGAGGTCCACGAGTACGACGCGATCGTCGTCGAGTTTCAATCCGCTCCCGGGACCGGAGCCCCGGGAGAGATAGAGGGAGGGGGACTGGTACTCCCCCTCCCGTTTCAATCCGCTCCCGGGACCGGAGCCCCGGGAGACGCGCGTCGCTGGCGGTTGAGATCGGCGAGGGCCTGATCGTTTCAATCCGCTCCCGGGACCGGAGCCCCGGGAGACTAGGTCCCCGTGGCGTACAGGTCTGGGTCGTTCCCGTTTCAATCCGCTCCCGGGACCGGAGCCCCGGGAGACCCTCTCGATCAGGCTGGACGACAGGCCACGCGGCACGTTTCAATCCGCTCCCGGGACCGGAGCCCCGGGAGACCCCTCTACGGCAAGTTCGCGCAAGGACTGGCGAAGTTTCAATCCGCTCCCGGGACCGGAGCCCCGGGAGACGGCCCCGTCGGCCGGCCGTACTGGTCCTTCACCCAGTTTCAATCCGCTCCCGGGACCGGAGCCCCGGGAGACGCGTCGCGGAGGGCTTCGGCGTCATCGAGTTCGTTTCAATCCGCTCCCGGGACCGGAGCCCCGGGAGACCTGCGCGTAGGTCTTCGCGACGACGAGGTCCTTCGTGTTTCAATCCGCTCCCGGGACCGGAGCCCCGGGAGACTCGGAGGACGAGATCGTCGCGACGCTCATGCGGTTTCAATCCGCTCCCGGGACCGGAGCCCCGGGAGACCGCCCGAGGGAGTGGCGGCCCAGGAGGCCAACCCGGTTTCAATCCGCTCCCGGGACCGGAGCCCCGGGAGACCTCGACATGATCCACACGCAATACATGTCCGGGTTTCAATCCGCTCCCGGGACCGGAGCCCCGGGAGACGCGACGACTGCGAACACTCCGAGTGTTGGGCTAAAGGTTTCAATCCGCTCCCGGGACCGGAGCCCCGGGAGACTCGTCGTCGTCCACAGTATTATGGGCTTATACCTGTTTCAATCCGCTCCCGGGACCGGAGCCCCGGGAGACAACTCCAGTTGACAGAGTCGGTGCAAACAATCTGGTTTCAATCCGCTCCCGGGACCGGAGCCCCGGGAGACGCCGTACTTGTCCGCCTGCCTGACGGGGATGCTGTTTCAATCCGCTCCCGGGACCGGAGCCCCGGGAGACATGTTTAGCGCGGGGGGTTTCTTTATGGCCATACACGTTTCAATCCGCTCCCGGGACCGGAGCCCCGGGAGACGCGACGTGTCTACGGCCTCCACAACGCGGGCGCCTCGACGTTTCAATCCGCTCCCGGGACCGGAGCCCCGGGAGACCTCATTGTAAAGGCGTTGTTGCCCTGCACACGTCGTTTCCCCTGCAAATCATGGGGCAGACCTCGTCAAGGCAGCGACCATTGAAGGACGTCGTGCAAGGATTCTAGAGTTTTCAAGGTGCATTTGCGGCCTGCGCGCTTGGGGTTCGCGCGGGTGTGTCCGCTCTCGTCACAGAATCAGCAGATCGTCCGTCGATGGTGGAGTCGCCCTCCCGAGAGCGACGATATCCGTAGGGCCCGGACGCAGCCGGTAGATCCTCACTGTGTCTGTGTCTGCGTCGATCAGCTCGTTGAGAGCAGAAACGAGTCGGGCGAGCTCATGGGCCGGCACGATGACTTCGAAGACACTCTTCTGCACGCGGGTGCCGAAGCCACAACAGAGCTTCCCTATTCGACCGAGCCGCTTTCGCCCCTCGTCTGTGGTGGTGTCGATGTCGTACACAACGAGTCGACGATCATTTGAACCCATGCCTATGCCCTCCACATGAACGGCGGGGACCCATCAAGGTCTCCGCGGATGGTTCTGGCCAGAAGGAGTGCCTGGAGATGGACGGCGACGGCGAGCGTCACCGGCTCGGCCGCGAGCTCGTGCTCCACGGGGGGGTCGCGTCGCTCGTGATACGCAGCCACAACCTTGCGCCGTGCGTCGTCAACCATGCTGACAGCGCCGCCGGGACGGGTCTCGAAGTCACTCGGTGTCAGTTCACGGCGACGAAGCAGTGTCAATGCGACGCGATCGGCGATCGGAGCGCGGAATTCCTCCATCAGGTCGAGGGCCAACGATGGTCGACCGGGGCGGACGGCATGCAGGAACCCCAGATCCGGGTCCAGTCCGGCCGCCTCGAGCGCGGATATACATTCGACACGAAGCAGCGTGTAAAGGTAACCGAGCAGGGCGTTAGTCGGATCCCGGGGCGGCCGCCGTGTGCGTCCGACCGGCGCGAGTGCGCCCTGGTCCTCGGGCAGGAGAAGATGGAACGCGGAGAAGTAGCGACGGGCGGCGACCCCCTCGTGTCCACGCAACGCGTCGAGAGTGGTGACCTGGTCCGTATCAACGGCCGACATCGCGAGCTCATCGGCGCCGGTCTTCACCGCGTGCTGATGCGACGGATCGCAATCTCGAGCAGCGCGGCGCAACAGCGCGGAACTGTTGGCGATCTTTCCGCCGACGATCGCACGCGCGATCGAGATCGTCCGCTGGTCATCCCGTGCGGCCTCGTGGTGAGCGACTCGGAGGAGGATCCCGCCCTCGACGGATCCGGCCAGACGAGACTTGAAACGCCCATGTCGATCGAGCCAAACGATCAAGCGTCGGTCCTCGCCGCATCGCTCGATGAGCCCGGTTGAGACGAGCACGGCACCAGCGACGACGATTCGTCCGATCGCCGTCAGGGGGAAGCGGTGAAGGGGCTCCTCGTCGCGATCGACGCGGACCGCGTCGTGGTCCAGGGAGAGCCGCGAGCCCGGTGTCATCACGTACAGGGTGTTCGCGACGATCATCGGACCGCTGATCCCTGGTAGTGCGACGGGGCGAAGGGCTGGCAGTTCTGCTCCAAAGAACAGCCGTTGCAGCGTCGATCTGCGCGTGGCGGGATCAGCACCGGCCGGTCGAGCCAGGCTCGGACCTGATCCAGACGCTCAAGTGCTACCGCCCGTGCGGACTCATCGATCGCGATCGCGGCACGACGTCTCCGAGTCGTCGAGAAGACCCCCGCGACGGGAATGTCGATACCGAGCATCTCCTCCAAACACAGGATGATGAGGGTCAATTGGGTCGCGGCGACCTCGTCTGGACGTTTGGTCCGCTTGAACTCGACCGGCAGTGGCGGTTCGCCGTCGGCGAAGACGACGAGATCGGCCACCCCGTGGATGCCATAGACGTCCGACCCGACAGGGAGCCCGCGCTCCCATGTCGCCCCGTCGCGCCGCTCGCGCACCGCCTGATGACTACGTGCGTGATCGAGAATGCCTCGAGTGGTGTGCCAGTTGTCGAGCCAGCCCGCTTCGCCCGCGATGATCTGGAGCTTTCGGGGGCAGTACGTCCAGTGGGCGACCTGGCTGATCGGGATCGACTCGGTGCGCACGAGAGCGGGATCCGCGGTTCTCGATGGCCGGCTCGGGGCGAGCGGTCAGACCGGATATGTCAGAGTGACACCCGCGGGGAGATCGGTGGCGTCCACGTTGACGGTGTAGTCCGCAAAGCTGCGTGGCACCTCGGTGTTCTTGAACGCCTGGATCTTTTCGAACAGCGCATGCGCAGGGGCATTCCCAAGCTCGGACTCGTGCTTGAACACGTAGAGCCCCCGAGTGGCCATCTCACCACGGGCGGCAGAGCGGTCATGCTCGAACATCTGACCGAGAGCCGTCCACAGCAACTCGAGGTCCTCGTCTGAGAATCCGGTCTGTCTGGCGAGGAAGCTGGAGACGAAGCCGTGGGCGACATAGAGGCCATAGGGCACCGTGTACTTGCGGCCCATGGTTCGGTTATCGCCGTCCTGATCCGTGGCTTCCTTCTCGGTGGCCACCGCCATACGTGTGATCGAGTGCTCCTGGGCGATGACGGGATCCACGGAACGAGCGAAGGTCATCTGGACCGGGCCGCGTACCTGTCCACAGTTGACGCCGGTGGACATCACCGCGCCGAACGTCCGCACGTCGAAGAAGTTCCGGCACATCCAGTCACGCGCCTCGTTCACAGCCCCGCCACCCTTGCGCTTCTTGTCGTCGCCCTTGAGTAGGTCCGCCTTGCCGATGGCCTCATAGGCGCGCTCGTGGGTCTTGTTGAGGACTGCCTTCTCCTTCACGTAGATCTCAAAAGGCGACGCGTCTCCCTTCACCAGCCCGACGAAGTTGCGGACTTTGCGCTTGAGCGACACGTCTGTCACCAGCCCATGACCGGTCTCGGCGTCCAGACGCGGCAGGTTGCCGGCGTCCGGGTCGCCGTTGGGATTGCCGTCCTTCACGTCGAACAGGAGGACGAAGTCGTAGCGGTTGGAAAGGCTCATGAGGTCTCCTCCGGAGAAGTCGGTCCGCGCTTGGTGAAGAAGTCCTGGCGCTGGTGGTAGTAGCCGAGAGCGAAGCGGCCCTGATCCGGCATCGACAGGTGCGTCGGGAATCCATCGGCGACATCGCTGAGAATCTCGCCGATCAGTCGTTCCATCTGGATCGCCCGACCCTTTCCACGATCCTGGCCGAGTTTGCTGAGGTGATGGTTCTTGAGGCGAACCAATGTGGGAAAGACAGAGGCCGGGGCGCTCGATGCGGCCGCGTAGTACCGGTCACGGATGGTGGCGTTGAGGTCGGGGCTGACTTCCTCCTGCGTCTTTTCCAGTACCGCGAACAACCGTCCCAGCCGGTAGGCGGTGTTGGGATTGTCCCGATCGAGCATGGGGCAGAACTCCTTTTCTCGCGTCTCACGTGAGCGGATGAGCCGGTTGATCGTGGCCTTGATCGCGGCTGCCCGAGCACGTGTGGGTCTCTGCTCGGCACGACAGCGGATCACTGCCAGATTGAGGAGCTGAACCGGGTACGGAAGCCCCTGGAGAATGGCGCGCATCACGTCGCCGCCGAGGCTCGGCGGGATGTTGTCCGCCTTATTGAGCACCGCCAGACTCGTCAGCAGGCGGAACAGCGACAGATATTGAGGCTCGAAGTCCGCGTGGATGATCTCCATGTCATCGAAATGCCGCTTGATGCGCCGTCCCAACTCGAGTGCGGTGGCGGTCTCCCAGAAGCGGATGCTGATGCGTGCGGCGTTGGGCGCCAGGCCGAGCACATGGAAACGTGTCTCGTCCTTTCCCTCAGCGAACCGGCCGGACTCGATGGAGGAGTACAACGCTTCCACAGCCCGGGTATTCCTGTCGGGGTCGTCCTTCGGCGGTTCGCCGAAGAGGTCGGGAATGGCGGATTCGAGATCATGCGGCTCATCCGCCCAGAAGACGGTGGAGGCATCTCCGACCTGGATGCGCTGACTGGAGTCCCGTGCGAGCAGGTGGTTCAACGCGGTTGTGTAGGCGAAGGCGGCGTCCGTTCCGACCGGAGAGTTGAAACCCTGCTGTTTTCCGTATGACGCGAAGGCTGGGGTCGATCCGCCGTTGTTCCCGGAGTCGTTCTTGTTGTTGACTGAAACGATGTTGGCGCCGCTGGTCTGGGCTCCCCACACGCCTTTGATCGGAGGATGCAGTCGCTCGATGGTGGCCGGCTCGCCCCGCACCAAACAGATCCCATCGGCCTCTATCTCAGGTGTTCCGGACACGGCACCTGCAATCGCCGGGCGCTGGCAGATGAGTTCAATGTCGTCATGTAGCCGGAAACTCAGTACGGGATTGCTCGTCTGGATGTCCTCGAATGCCGGCATTCGCTCCAAGGCGGAAAGGTCAAGACCGTCGAGGAATGAAAGAACGGCGCGGATGCCGGCATCGTCTCGAAAGTCGTCCGGCAGGTCCGAGATACGTGCCTTGAAGACGCTCTGCATCTCCGTAAGGCGCTTCAGGTACTCGGCTTCCTTCCCCTTTGTTCGGCTGTCGTCGAGCTTCTTGATGTCGGGGATGCCGAGTACGTACTCGGCGTTGTCCCAGAGGAGGTTGGCCCGGATGCCCGAGGTCTTCTTAACGCCCTGAGGTACACGAAAACGCTGGCCGATCAGTTTCTTGCCCTCGAGCCGTCGGGTGTCCGAGATGCTGAACACCCGGCCATCGACCCCGATTTCGAGGATGAACGGGATCTCTTTCTCCTCAAGCCCTTCGGCCGGGAGGCGCTTCGCGGGATCGGGGTCGGCCTGCTTGCGTCGATAGTAGGCATCGAGTGCTTGCAGGATCACCCGCGCACCTCCTCGCTGTTCCAGGCAGGCACGTTCACGACGCCGTTCGTGAGGTGCGCACGAAAGAAGCGTGGCTTGGGATCGGACGGGTCAGAGAAATCCAGGTCGTGCAGCATGAAGCCGAGGTCACGCGTCTCACCGATGGGTGGCGGGTCGGTCTCGGATGCCGGGTGGTCCACCAGCCGGAACGCGGCGGCGAACTCGCGGCAGCCCAGGTACGGCTGGTTCACGCACTGGCCCCTGCGGGCGCGGCGTTCGAACATCTGGAGGTACTTCGTGGCAGTGGCGTGCGGATCGCGCTCGCGAATGAACTCCAATTCCGCGTAGACGCGGTACGCGACGTCGCGGAGGAACAGGCCGGCGCGCTGCTGGCGATCGTCTTCGATGTTGATCCCGAGAGCGCCCTTACCGGTCTTCATCGCGGTCTCGACGTTGCGGGTCGAGACGACGCTGGCGACCTCGTTGCGGCGCAGGTTGATCCAGCGGATGGGCTCGAGCACCTCGATCCGGCGTACGTGCCAGCGAATCGCGGGCTTCCAAAGGACAGCTTCGAAGCAGGCGCGTGCTGCCGACGGTGTGATCACGTCGTAGCTAACACGCTCGACCTTCATCTCGGGCCGCGTGAAGCACGCGTACGGACCCGACAGTTCCAGGCAGTATGTCGTCGCTTCGCGTCCCATGTCCTTTCTCACATCGGCAGGACGCCAGGAGATCCGTAGTCCGTTCTAGTTCAGATCATCTTGATTGGCTGTAGTCGTGCGATCGCCATCAGGGAGTAGTCGGCGGTGGCGCCCGAACGTCTCCAGGAAGCGAGGTGCTTTCCAACATTGGTGCGGGGTCTCACACCTCCGCACCCTCACAGGACCCAGTCGGCCGCTTTCCAGTCCGTTCCCTTCGGCTGTAGTCCGAGCGTCGCGTCGTAGAGTCCATGGCTGCACTGCACGTACATTCCCGGCGTGACCTCCTCAATGTCGCCGCGTGCCAGAAGGGGGGTGATCAGCCGGTGGCGCACGTCGACCACGTAACGCTGCAGCTTCCGCATCAGCCAGCGCTTCGGGCCGTCGCGGCGCAGAAGACCGATCCACTGCTCGACCCGATCGTCCGACCCGTTCTGGCCGCGGTACAGGACGATGACGGAGGCGGCGTCCTCGTCATCGATCAACCGGAACTTCTCTGCTGCCGTGCGGAAGTCGACGGCCAGGTCGCGAGCATCCTTCGTCAGTAGATCGCAGATACCGGCCGCGTCCAGTTCGCAGCCGTAGTAGAGACGCTGGAAGTACTTGTTGAAACGGTCGCGGGTCAGCGGCGCATCGGAGACCTCGTGCAGCACGGCGCGGCAGGCATCCTCGCCCTGTCGGAGTAGTCCGGGCGGCGCCGGCGTTGGCGGTACGACCCCCACGACCTCTCCCTCCCCGTCCAACCGCCCCTCGCGATTGCAGCGGCCCGCAGCCTGGGCGATGGAATCCAGGCCGGCGAGCGCGCGATAGACGACGGGGAAATCGAGATCCACACCTGCCTCGACGAGCTGAGTGCTGACGACACGCGTCGGGATGCCGTCGGCAAGCCGTTGCTTGATGTCCGCGATGACCTGCGAACGATGCTCACCGCACATCAGCCCCGACAGATGCACCGTGCCCTCGGGCATGCATTCCCACAACTCCCGTGCGTCCTGGCGCCTGTTGACGATGGCGAGTACAGAATCGTTCTCCGCGAGTTCTTCCGCCAGCTGTGTCCACTGACTCGGCCGGTCCCAATCGGCGGGAAGGCGAACGTCGACACGCTCCAGTGCGGTGTAAAGGGCATCGGGATCGTCGATGATCTCGTGCACATCGTCCAGGCCGCGCATGTTCCGGGTGGCATCGAAATACTCGGAACTTGCCAGGGTCGGCTGAGTCGCGGTGGAGAGAAGCACCGTGACACCGTAATGGCGAGCCAAGAGCCGCAGAACGTCGAGAATGGGCTGCAGCAACTCCGGCGGCAGCATCTGCGCCTCGTCCAACACGACGACGGAGTCGACGATGTTGTGCAGTTTCCGGCAGCGCGATGTGCGCGAGGCAAAGAGTGATTCGAAGAACTGCACGTTGGTCGTGACCACGATCGGTGCGTCCCAGTTCTCGCATGCCAGGCGCGACGCAGGAGTCTCGTGATCAGGGTCCGTCTCGGCGTTGCTGTGGTGCTCGACCACCTCATCGCCGAAGATGTCGCGAAACACGTCGGCGGTCTGCTCGATGATGCTGGTGTAGGGGATGACATGGATGACGCGACGCTTGCCGTGCAGTCGGGCGTGCTCCAAGGCGAACGCCATGCCGGACAGCGTCTTGCCGCCGCCCGTCGGCACGGTGAGTGAGAAGATGCCGGGATCGTGCTTCGCGGCGTCGCGGCACTGGCGCAGAATGTCGGCGCGCAGTGCGTTGACGGGGGTCGCCTCGGCCCCTGATGACAAGTCGGCCATGTGGATGTCGAACCGCGGTGCCAGATCGTCCAATCCGCGCCAGGGACTCCGTTGCGCGGACCTGTCGGGATCCATGTAGCGTTCGGTGTCCAGAAAGTCGGCGTCGACCAGGGCTGAGAACAGCATGCGCACCCAGAGTGCGAGTCCCTCCGCTTTGCCTGGAACGTCGCAAGGATCGGGGGTGAAGTCGCCGATGTCCAGAATCTCGGGCGGCGGCGACTGTGCCAGTGCTTCCTTCAGTTCGTCCCGGCTTCTCGGGCCGGAGATCCGCGCATCCAACTGACCGAACCAATCCGCGAGACCCGCGTGATGTCCGGCGATCAGATACGCCAGAACCCGGCCCGCCGGATTGAACTGTTCGATGGCCAGCAGCGCCCCTGCGGTCGAGTGAGGTGCCTTGCCCGCTTCGCCGACGATGTGTGCATCCGCCTCGAAGCCACTGGCCTGGCGGATATAGCGCTGGAAGCGCTGGCGAAACTTGCCCAGGTCGTGCCATCGTCCGGCAAGCTCCGCCCATCCAGCGCCGCCGAAGGGGGCGGCGAAGGTGGCCGCCAGGTCGGCGACGCCACGCAGGTGCTCGACGAGGTCGTGCGGTTCTCGCCAGTCGCCATGCGTGTCGCGCGCGGCATGCGCGATAAGGCGCGTACTCATAGACTCCCGTTTCCGTCGTGGCAGTGCTTCCTCGGAAATAGGTAGGCACGGTTGCGCACGGGGCGCGGGCCGGCGTCGGAGACGCCACCATCACATGGACGCGGTGATGCCTGTCCTATCATCGAATGGTTCGGCGGACCGGCTACCGACCTTTATGTTCGTGATCATTGCGGCTCAGGGGCGTTCACCGCAGAAGATCGATCGCTCGGTCCCACCAGGTCGTGGTAGCGCCCGACAGGGATTGTGGCTCCGGTCCGGCAGACGCACCGGATCGCACGGACATTGTGATCGACCACGAGGCCAAAGCGTCACGCACGACTCATGCCCGGAGCCGTCCTGCCGGGCCTCGCTCGGCCCGGCCGGACGGTCTCACGTCTAGCGCCTCTTCGCGCCCCTCTTCACCACCGGCTTCTTGGCCACATTCTTGGTGGGCGCCGACAGCGACGGGGTCGCGGCGAAGCCGGCCTTCGTCCCGGTGACCCTTACCGTGATCTTCTTGCCCTGCTGCCTGACCGTGAGCTTGAAGGTCTGCTTGGAGGCCTTCGCGATCACCTTGCCGTTGGCGAGCCACTGGTACTTCACGTTCACCTTGGCCTGGGCGAACCTCGGGAGCTGTGCAGTGAGCGTGGAACCGACGCGAACGGTGCCGGTGATCCGCGGCTTCTTCTTCACGGTCAGGCGCGGCAGCTTCTTGACCGGCGGCTTCGCCGGTGGCTGCTTGCCGCCCGGGCGGGTGACGACGACGGACGCGGTGGAGGCCGTCGCCCCCGGCGCGCCGAGGCCGGAGGCGGTCACGGTGGCATGGACGCGTGCGCCCGCGTAGGCGTCACCGACGTACAGCGTGGTGCCGACCGCACTGGCGATCGGCTGGCCGTCGCGGAACCACTGGTACCGGTACTGCTGCGGTGACATGTTCCAGGTGCCGGGCTGGAGCGTCAGCGTGCTGTTGACGACACCCGTCCCGGTCAGCGTCGGGGCCACAGTCGGGGCGCGCACCGGGTCGGGGGCGCCCATGTCGATGACGGTGAGCTGACGTCCCGCGGGATTTCCCGGGTGGTTCGACGAGAAGACGACCCGATTCCCGAGGACACCCATCGCACCGGTCATCGCGGCATTGGAGGGCGCGGCGTCGTAGGCCCCCGCCGATAGCGGGAAGGTGCCGCCCGGCGTGCCGTCACTGCGCCAGACGACGTTGCCCCAGGCCGAACCGGCCCGGAAGTAGAACCTGCCCCCGGCGCTGAACGGGTGTCCCGCCGTGTATCCCGCATACGGCAGGTCCGCCAGCTTCTGAGTGCCCGCGTCGGTGCCGTCCGTGCTCCACGCCTCACCCGGGAGGAAGAAAAAGACCTTGCTGCCGGCCGAGGTGACGCCGTACGGTGCGGATCCCTGGGGGCCCGGGACGATGTCCTTCACGACGTGAGTCCCGGCGGCGGTGCCGTCACTGACCCAGAGTTCCCTGCCGGTGGTCGCATCTGAGGCGACGTAGTAGACCCTGTTGCCGTGGGCTGTGAGATCCCGGACATTGGCGTCCCCGGTTCCCGTGATGTGGTTACTCACCCGGTACGTGCCCTCCTCGGTGCCGTCGGTGCGCCACAGCTCCCGGCGGTTGACCGGATTCACCGCGGTGAAGAAGACGAGATTGCCCACGGTGATGAAGCCGTCCGGGCTGCCCGCTCCCGGGGACAGGATGTCCTTCACCAACTGTGTGCTGGTGCCGTTGGTCCGGTAGAGCTCGGAGCCGAGCGCGGATGTGGCGCCCCAGAAGTAGGCGTATCCGCCCATGGTGGCCGCAGGGCTCTGACCGGTGTTGCCGACTCCGACGCCACCGCTGACGTTGGTCACGTTGGTCGTGCCGGGGGTGACGGCGTACATGCTGAACGTGCCGCCGACCCCGCCGGTGTATCCGCGATAGAGCAGACGGTTGTTCACGGCTCCCAGGATGCCGCCGGAGAGCTGGCCGGCCAGCGGGGGGACCTCGACGGGGCTGCCGGCGCCGTTGTAGACGTAGATGCCGCCTAGGTCGCCGCCGGCGGTCCTCACGTTGAAGAAGAGCCGTCCGTCCGTCACCGTGAGGCGCATCGGACTCGTCTTCATCAAGGTCGGGTCGGTGTTGAGGTCGGCCACCATGGTGGTGCCCGCGGCGGTGCCGTCGGTGCGCCACAGCTCGTTGCCGTGGGCGCCGTCATCGGCGGCGAAGTAGAGATACCCGTTGTAGGGGACCATCTCGTCGCCGACGGACGCGAACGTCTTTCCGGCGATGGTCGTCGCCACGTCGGCCTTCGCCGGTAGCACGACGATGAGGAGTGCGATCAGGGCTGCCGCGAGAAAGGCGACGCCGCGGTGGGTCGAACGGACGGATAGTGGCATGCCGGGAACTTATCATCGAAACATCACAAAAAATAAGACGGATCCTATCCTTTAGCATCCAATAGTTACCTTCACGCGTGAACGTGAAGCACTCGATCATCCGCGGTGATCCACCTGCCGGATGCGGATGTATGACATATCGATACATCGACCGGGGGTCTCCACGGGGAATCCGTATCGACAGCGATCGCCGGTACCCGGAAGCCCTCTGACACGCGCGATGGCCGGGACGGCCGATCCGGGTCATGCCGGCGGTCGACCCATCGGCGGTGAAGGCACATCCTCATGGGCCGTCTGGGACTCGAACCCAGGACCTTGGGATTAAAAGTCCCCTGCTCTACCAGCTGAGCTAACGGCCCGGCGTCCGAGAGCTTACCCCGTCACGGTCGGTGTCCCGCCTGGTGCGCGGTGGCCGGCCGGGCGGGAAGACGGCTCAGGCCGCGTCGGTGTCCTGCTCGTCGGCGACGGCGAGGTCGAAGGACTCCTGCGACAGGTAGTCCGACGTCTCGCGCAACTGCTGCTTGGACAGGCGGATCGTCACGATCCTCCTGTCGTGATCGACGGTGTCGATGACGCGCGACGGCACGAGATGGGGGTGGTGGATGACGTGGCCGGTCTCGACGACGAAGCTGGAGAGGGGCGTCTCGACGGTGCTGGGATGCACGCGTCCTACGGGCCCATCCGTCGCGACGACGCGGTATCCGACCAGGTCATTCGTGTTGGCCTGTGGTGTGGGGGATTCGTCTGCCATGAGAGCGTCCCTCGTCAGTGGGAGGATGAAGAGAGCCCGTTCCGCGCGGCCATTGCACGGGCGGCCTCGT
>CALMEC010000464.1 GCA_937862675.1 uncultured Actinomycetes bacterium | reverse complement strand
CATCGAGAACGTCGGCAACCTCGTGTGCCCCGCCGAGTTCGACACCGGCGCCCACCACCGCGTGATGGTGTGCTCGGTGACCGAGGGCGAGGACAAGCCGCTGAAGTACCCCGACATGTTCCGCGCCGCCGACCTGATGCTGCTCAACAAGTGCGACCTGCTGCCGCACCTCGCCTTCGACGCGGCCCTGTGGCACGCGGGCAGCCGCAACACCACGGACGCTCAACGGCGTGCACTGCACATGTTCTTCGCACGCCCGTGGGTCCAGCCCCACTGGGACTTCCCGGCGAGCCTGCCGGCCGGGACGGCGGCCCGACTGACGGAGAGAGAGCGCGCGCTGCTGGGGTTCGGCAACACCGCCCGTCGCTACGACGCGGAGGCACGACGCGTCGTCCGGGGCGGCCGCTGACGGCCGCCTTCGGGGCCGGTCAGACCGCTGTCATGGCTCCGTCCGCCACTCCCGATGCGGCCGCGAGGACCGTCGCGGCCGCCCGGACGGACTCCGGGACGGACTGCACGCCGAGGAAGCCCGCGTGGACATAGCGGTCCAGCCGGTCCAGCTCGGCCAGCGCGATCCGCACCGCGCGCGGGCCGAAGGGGCGACGGCCGTCGGGTCCCATCCGATCGGGTGCGGAGATCACGTCGAGATCCGGGGCCTGATGGCGCAGGGTGGCGACGGCACGCCGGGCGGCGAACGGCCTGGGCACGGCGATGACCGAACGGAGCCCCTCCATCCGTTCGTTCAGGAGATCGAGCGCGAACCGCACGTTCTCACCCGTGTGCCGTGAGCACGGCTCGACGAGGATGCGCCCACGTGGGACGCCGACCGCCGCCATGTGGTCGGCGAACGCCTCGGCCTCGGTACGCCGGTCGTCGAACGGAGCGCCTCCCGAGGCCACGATCCACGGCGCCCATCCGGCGCGCTGGAGCAACGCGGCCTGCACGGCGACCGTCAGGTCACGGCCGCCGAACGCGACGATCGCATCGGCCCTCCGCAGCGCGTCACGCTCGGCAAGGTAGTCCATCACCACGCCGTAGGCGACCCGCGCAGACTGAAGGTTCTCGCATCGGAGCACCATGACCCCCGAGCCCGGCATGACTCCACCGGCTCGGGCGACGAGCCGTCCGGGGTCGGAGGCGTGATGTCACCGCCACGACACCGGAGCCCGGATCCTACCGGGACCGAACCGGCGGCGGACCAGGGGCCTCGCGGAGACGATCGGCGCGCCGATCGCCCGGTACCGGGCATCCCGCCACGTCCGCCGGCACCGAACCACCACCTGGCGGAACCGCGCGTCCGTGGGCCCGCGCCGGGCATCCGCGCACAGTACGCACGTGGGTGCCCAGCGCGCTCGGAAACCCGCTGACCGGCGTCCTCCCGCAGGTCAGCGGGTCGCGATCCACCTCAAGATCGGGCGATCCCCTGCCGATCTCTCGCACAACGGACACGAGGGGATCGAGGACAGATGGAACGGATCACACGCTCGTGGCGGCTGATCACGGCGTCATGGTCGGTGCTCCGGCAGGACCGCGAACTGATCCTGCTTCCGATCATCTCGGCCGCCAGCGCGGTCGCCCTCGCCGCCATCGTCGGGCTGGGGCTGATCCGGCAGGACGCCGACCGGTACCTGGCCACCGGGGAGTACGCCTCGTTCGGCGTCGGCAGCTGGATCATCATCGCGCTCCTCACCTACGCGCTCTCGTTCATCACGATCTTCTTCAACGTCGCGGTCATGTGCGCAGCGGATGACCGCATGCGCGGAGGCGATCCGACCCTCGGCAGCGCGATACGCGACGCGTCCGAGCATGTGCGCGCGATCGCCATGTGGTCGCTGGTGTCGGTCCTCGTGCAGACGGTCGTGCGTCTCATCCAGGAACGCGGCGGCATCGTCGGGAAGATCGCGGGGACGATCGTCGGCGTGGGCTGGGCGCTCGCCACCTATCTGATCCTTCCCGTCCTCATCTTCGAGGGCCTCGACGTCCGTGCCGCCCTCACACGTTCCAAGGACCTGTTCCGGCGCACCTGGGGTGAGATGGTCTCCGGCCAGCTGGGCATGGCGCTGCTCGGCTTCGTGGGCTTCCTCCTCATCGTCCCGGTGCTCCTCATCGTCGGAGGCGGCGGACAGCCCGAGATGGTCGCCGCCGCCATCGTGATCGCCGTGGTCTGGGCGGTCGTCGTCTCGGCGGTCCTCTCGGCCCTCAACGCCGTCTTCCGGGTGGCGCTCTACCGGTACGCCACCGAGGGCGAGACACCCGAGGCCTTCGGCCACATCGACTTCGCCACGCTCTTCCCCCCGAAGAAGTCACGACGCCTGGGAAGCTGAGCGCCCCCGGTCCGGGACAGCGAACGCGGAGACGTCACCACGGATCGCCCCACGATGCGGCCCGGACGCCGTATCGTCTCTCCCCATGACGATTACCTCACGACGCACGATCGGCCGCTCCGACCTGGCCGTCTCACCCATCTGCCTCGGCACGAACGTCTTCGGCTGGACGGCCGACGAGGCCACCTCCTTCGCCGTCCTCGACGCATACGTGAGCATGGGCGGGAACTTCATCGACACCGCAAACGTCTACTCCGCATGGGTGCCGGGTCTCTCCGGCGGCGAATCGGAGGCTGTTATCGGCCGATGGCTGGCCAAACGCGGGCGACGGGACGACATCGTCATCGCCACCAAGGTCGGCAAGGCCGGCAAGCCCGACGGTCCGTTCGAACGGGGACTCAGCCGCGAGCTCATCCGCGCCGGCGTCGAGGGCTCGCTGCGGCGGCTGCAGACCGACTACATCGACCTCTACTACTCCCACGAGGACGATCCCGACACCCCGCTGGACGAGACCGCCGCGGCGTTCGACGAGCTCGTCCGCGAGGGGAAGGTGCGCGTCCTGGGAGCGTCCAACTTCTCCGCCGACCGGCTCCAGGCCGCCCTCGACGTCAGCGCCGCCGAGGGCCTGGCCCGCTACGAGATCCTGCAGCCGCTCTACAGCCTGGTGGAGCGTGAGTACGAGGGAGAGCTCTCCGGGACCTGCATCGCGAACGACCTGTCCGTCGCGCCGTACTACGCCCTCGCCCGGGGCTTCCTCACCGGCAAGTACCGCCCCGGCCAGCCGCTCCCCGACTCGCCGCGGTCAGTGGCCATCAGCGATCTGTACATGAACGACCGGGGATGGAGCGTCCTCCGTGCGGTGGACGTGGTCGCCGCCGCCCACGGGACATCCAACGGGGCCGTTGCGCTGGCCTGGCTGTGCGCCAAGCCGGCCGTCGTGGCGC
>CALMEC010000463.1 GCA_937862675.1 uncultured Actinomycetes bacterium | reverse complement strand
CTCGTCGATGCCGCCCGTGTCGACCAGCTGGAAGATCCGCCCGGACCACTCGGCCACCCCGGCACGCCGGTCGCGCGTGACGCCGGCATGGGGATCGACCACCGCGTCGCGGCTGCCGCTGAGACGGTTGAAGAGAGTGGACTTCCCGACATTGGGGTAGCCGACGATGGCCACCATCGGCAGGCCGTCGCCCATCGATGCGATCGCCGACGTCCGGCGGGCGCGTGCGGTGGCGCGCCGCTCAGCGGCGGTGGGGCGGGGTGTTCGGGAACTCATGGGGTCAGAGTGTAGTGAGCATGCGGCGCCGCGCGGGACGCGAGACGGGTGAACCCACGATCTCGCGGCTTGATGCACCCCCTCGGCGGCAGCGACGCGTCACCGGGTGGCCCCGGCCAGGCTGCCCAGCGGCCCCCGCCGGCGCCCCGCGTCCGGCTCCGGCGCACACCGCAGCCGCCACCCCACGGAGTCGGACACCTAATCCAGCGACGGCGCTCCCTCGGGGACCGTCTGATGCGGGCCGCCCACGCGCGGCACCAGATCGGCGACGGACTGCGCCAGTCGGCGCGTGGCCCTGCGGACACGCTCACTCTTCGATCCGCCGGTGATGTCGGAGAGGTCGATCGGTGCTCCGAAGACCACCTGGACCCGTGCCAGCCGTGCCTGACTGCCCCAGATCGCTGCCGGTATCACCGTGACGCCGGGCTCGAGGGCCAGCATGCCGGCGCCGCTGAAGAACGGGCGCAGTGCACCGTCGCGACTCCGCGTTCCCTCGGGGAACATGATCATCGCGTCGCCACGGCCCAGCAGGTCCCGGGCGAAGCGGATGGCGTCCCGGTCGCCCGTCCCCCGTTCGACGGGGAACGCCCCGACACCGCGGAGGACACGCGCGATCGCCGGACGGCGGAACAGCTCGGCCTTGGCCATGAAGTGGACGAACCTCGGCAGCGCGGCCATCCCGACGAGCGGCGGGTCCTTGGTGGAGAGGTGGTTGCACACGATCAGCGTGGCGCCCGCACGGGGGATGTTCTCCATGCCATGACGGCGCAGGCGGAAGAGTCCGTAGGTGAACGGCCACAGCAGCCGGCGACCGACCTCCCAGTACAGGGTCATGCGCTGCCGCCGGCCCGCCGCACGAGATCGCGGATGGCACCCACGACCTCCGTGATGGTGAGTCCGGTGGTGTCCACGACGGTGGCACCCTCGGCGACCTCCATCGGCGATGCGGTACGGCCGGCGTCACGGGCGTCGCGCAAGCGCATGTCCGCGTGGACGGACTCGAGCGGCGGGGCCTCGCCGGACGCGGCGAGCTCGGCGTGGCGACGTCGGGACCGCTCCTCCGGCGAGGCGGTGAGGAACACCTTCACCTCCGCGTGAGGAGCGACCACAGTGGCGATGTCGCGACCGTCCACGACCCAGTCACCCGTGTCCATCACGTCGCGCTGCCACCCCACCACGATCGTCCGCAACGGCGCGTGCGCGGCGACGTGGGGGACGATCGCGCTGATCTCCGGCGCGCGGACCATCGCGGTGACGTCCTCGTCGTCCAGCAGCACGCACTCGCCCGAGTCCCCCATCACCAGGCGCACGACGTGATCGCGCGCCAGCTCGGCGACGGCCGTTCCGTCGTTGGGATCGACGGAACGGCGGTGTGCCGCGAGTGCGACCGCCCGGTACATCGATCCGGTGTTGAGGTAGCCGAACCCCAGTTCCTCGGCCACGAGGCGCGCCACCGTGCTCTTGCCGGCGCCGGCCGGACCGTCGATCGCCACGATCATGATGTCGCCCCCAATTCGATGAGATCCCGCTGGAATCCGGGGTACGAGACGGCGGCGACCTCGAAGCCGTCGATCACCACACCCTCGTCGCTCGCCAATCCGGCCACGGCCCCCAGCATCGCGATGCGATGGTCGCCCGCTGCGTCGATCCGCCCTCCGCGCAGGCCGCCGCGGCCCGTCACCGCGAAGCCGTCCGGACGCTCCTCGATGTCGGCGCCGAGCGCGCGCATCGCCGCGCAGGTGGTCGCGATCCGGTCGCTCTCCTTCACCCGGAGCTCCTGTGCCCCCCGCACGACGGTCTCCCCCGACGCGAACGCGCCGAGAACGGCCACGAGCGTGACCTCGTCGATCATCGCGGGGATCTCGTCCGGCGTCACCTCGGTGCCCTGGAGCCGGTCGGCGCGCCGGACGACGAGGTCGCCGTACGGCTCCCCCCCGGAGGGCTCGCCCTCCAGCACCTCGATGACGGCGCCCATGCGTTCCAGGATGGGAAGGAGGCCGCTCCGCGCCGGGTTCAGGTTGATTCCCCGCAGACGGATGGCCGGGGCGGCGCAGAGCGTGCCGGAGACCAGGTGGAAGGCCGCCGACGAGAAGTCGCCCGGCACGCGGACGTCCGGCAGACGCAGCCCGGCGACCGGCCCGTCGACGGACACGGTCGTGCCGTCGACCCGCACGTCGACCCCCGCGGCGGCCAGCATGCGCTCGGTGTGGTCCCGGGAACGGACCGGTTCGGTGACCGAGGTCGTGCCGGACGCGGACAGGCCCGCCAGCAGGATCGCGCTCTTCACCTGCGCGCTGGCGACGGCGAGCGAGTGTGCGACCCCGGTCAGGCCGCCGTCCGGCGGACCGATGGTGACCGGTGGCGTGCCGCCGGCGGTCGTCGAGACCGACGCACCCATCTCGGCGAGGGGACGGGCGATCCGGTTCATCGGACGCCGGCGCAGCGAGGCGTCGCCGTCCAGGACCACCGTCGATGGTGTCACCCCGACCAGAAGACCGCCGAAGAGCCGCATCAGCGTCCCGGCGTTCATGCAGTCGATGCGCGAGGGGGGCCGGAGGCCCCGCAGCCCCACGCCGTCGATGACGAGCGTGCCCCCGAGATGTCCCTCCACCGAGACCCCGCAGGCCTCGATCGCCGACAGGGTGGCGCCGGTGTCCTCCGAGTCGAGCGCGTTCTCCACGGTCACGCGCCCGTCGGAGAGCGCCGCGAGCATGATCGCGCGATGCGTGATCGACTTGTCGGCCGGGACCCCCAGGGCGCCGGCGAGCGATGACG